>JAEDGC010000116.1 GCA_016297695.1 Bacilli bacterium | reverse complement strand
ATATTAACATATCTAACTATAAAAGTAAATAAAAATGCACAATATTTCAAAATTATTGTGCATTTTCGCTTTTTTTTGGTATTTTTTGCACAATTTAAGTGCATTTATATAAAGTTCTAATAGTTCGAACAGATTCGCCAATGGTACCCTAAGGGAAGAAGTAGAACAACTTCTAGGGCAAAAGAAATAATTAGTAATAACTATTAACTAACATAGTTATAGCATAATTTTAATATTTTTCACAAAAATTTTTTATTGTTCGCTTGTTATGTAAAAATTTATATAGTATAATTTTTACAGGGAAACTTAACTGTTGAGTGCTTGCCTCCAACTAAATAAGGAAGGAGGCTGATAGTTATGCATAAGAAAGATTTTTTAATCTCTTCTTTAATCATCTTTATCTTCTTACTAATAGCCTTACTTTTTACTTTAGTAAAGTAGTAAACTATATAAGAAAAATAGCACTCAATCTAGCATAGATTAAGTGCTTTACCATAAATATGGGCAAGTACTCAACTCGGCAAAGTTAAGTATCCCTTTTTATTTTATGCAAATTTCTTTGACATATTCATAATAACATATTTATTAAGCTTTGTCAAAAATTAGTCTATTATTTTTTTTATCTGCTAAGAGATTTTTTATAAATTTCAATTAAATCTGGATCATTTTGATTTTGTGGTAAATTATCTAAATCAAAAAATTTCATTTCTTTAGATTCGGTATCCCATTTTAATTCTCCTGAATAATTTCTAATACAATATAAAGCTGTGTTATTTATAACAACATCACCATTAGGATAATCATTTCTTCTGCTAGCTCCTGAAACTATATCTATTAACTCCAAGTCCTCTTCATTTACATCCAAATTAGTTTCTTCTTTTACTTCTCTAATAATAGTATCTTGAAATCTTTCTCCTAGTTCTTGACACCCACCAGGTAATCCCCATTTATCTCTATCAGCTCTACTTTGTAGTAATATTTGTCCTTGTTCATTTACTATTATCGCAGCTGCACCATCTTGTAATAAAACAAATTTATGTTTTAATACACCCATACAAAGTCTTGTAAATACAGGATATCCAATTATATTACTTAACTCAATTATTTCGTTTGGTGTAAGCTTATTAATAATATTTATTAATTCTTCATAAGATAAATTTCTTTGCTCCTGAATAGATAAATTTTTAATTTTATTTAATATATCTTTATTACTCATTAAATTCAACTCCTTCAAGCTAAGATAATTATAGCATATTTTATACATTTTTACAAATTATTAAATGATAGCTCAATTCCTAATTAAACCATTATTTAGATCTACAATATTACATTCTAGTATGTCTGTTTTATCTATTGATGCTAATATAATTTGATGTTCAGAAAAATCTCTTTTTAAAATTTTCATCATATCATCTGTAGAAGATTCTGACAATTCATTCGTTCTTGGAGAATCTATTATTATAGGTAATTTTATTCCATATTTATTATCAATAGATTTTAAATATGCAAGTTTAAAAATATATGCCATCTGTGCTAAAATTCTTCCACTAAAACCTTTTAATTTGCTTGTTAAAACAAAAGATGGAGTGTCATTTTTTATGTATTGTTTTATTCCAAGTTCTATAGCGTACTTATTTATAATATCATAAAATTCTACTAATTGCTGATTATTAAAAGATAATTCATCTTTAATTTTTTGATTTATTTTTTTTCTTTTATTATTAAGTTGATTTATTATTTTATCAACGCTGTTTATATAAATGTTCATATCTGCTATTTGATTTTCTAGATTATCTAAAATATACTCTAGAAAAAACAATATGTTTTTTTCTATGATTTCTTTCTCTATTTTTTTCAATTCAATATTGATTTCTTCAAGTTCTATTTTTAAATTTTTTCTTTTTAATTCTAATAATTCTTGATTATTGTTGTAATTAATTAAATTATCTTTGGTAACCTCATATGAACAAATATCTTTTCCTGACAATCCTGCTATATATTCTTCTATATTAAAACGTATATTTCCAATGATTTTTCCTATGTTCAACATTGTCCAACCTTTTTCCTGATCTATATAAAATACAGCTAACAAATTATTTAATACTAATATTTCTTCTATTCCAAAAATCGCAGATAAAAGTTGTTTCTCTTGCAAAGGTAAATTATATGATGTTTTATTTCCATCAGATTCTAAAATTATCTTTGTATCTTTTCTAGTTAGAATTATACTTTTTTTATTACTAAATAATGAAAGAGAGAACGTAAATTTAGAAAAATCACCAATTCCTTCAGTTGCAAGGATTTGAATATCCTAAAGAATATAATATAATTCGAATTAAAGTAGTTTTTCCTTTTGAATTTTCTTTACTATATATCAAATATATATATATTCATCATCATTAGAAATAATTCTTAATTTTTCTATAATCATTTTAACAGCTTCTCACTAATTCTATTAATCATATTTCTTTTTCTTAAAATGACATAAGCAATATTACTTCCTTTAATATTAATAATACTTCCTTGTTTAATAGAATACTTACAACAAGCAAATCTACATATCATATCAAGTCTTTTTAAAACTTCCTTTTCAACTTCTAATATTTTTACTTTCTTCATTAAAACTCCTCACTTTCCTCATAATAGCAAAAAAACTAGACGGTACTTCTAGTTAATATGTATTACTACTCGAAAAGTTCGAGTTTCCTATCAATCTGGTGGCCCGTATGGGATTTGAACCCATGAATGTTGCCTTGAGAGGGCAATGTGTTAAACCACTTCACCAACGGGTCATAAAAATATCATATTAAATATAAAAATATTTTAACATGATATTTATTTTTTGACAATTAATTATTTAATCTAATACTTCTTTTCTTAGAAATTCCAAGTTCATAAGGTTCTAAGCAATTATCTCCTAATTTAGTACTTAGATGATAAAAATCTATATTATTATTTAAATTATTTTCATAGTAACAATTTTTTAATCTATAATACCATTCTTCATAAGTAAATAAATCTTGCGGTAATTCATGATTTTTGTCAAGACATAGTGAACTAAAAATACAAAGCAAAATAATCGTCAAT
>JAEDGC010000043.1 GCA_016297695.1 Bacilli bacterium | reverse complement strand
AAGTTTTTCAACGCTTAGTGAAGATTTTTAATTTAAAACTGTCAAACTCGGGTGAAGATATATTAGATGACAATGAAATTGATATAATACAAAATAATAAAAATAATGACAAAAGTGATGATTTTGAAAGATAATTGATAAAATATGTAGAAATCATGTTATAATATAATAGATAAAATAGAAAATATTTGGGAGGTAAATATGAAAGTATTGATAGGTTTGTCTAATGATAGTTTTACAAATGAAAGTAAGAATTACAAAATGTGTATAGTTGAAGTTGATGAAATAACATCGGAAAGGCACTCTAAAAACGAATGGGTAGATTTAGATATAAATAAATTGCAAGAGTGCAGTAATGTAAAAGTAGATGTAAATAACTTTAAATCTATTGAACAAAATCCGGAGGAATATTTAGAGGCAGAATTTGATTTGAATAAATTAATTAGTTGGGGAAGAAATGATAAGGATTTTCAAATAACAAATGTTTATTATGATGAAAATAATCAACCTCAATTATATAGAACAGTAAATTCTAGTGGATATGTATCTATGCATGATATTTCTGAATTAGAATATAGAAAAGGTTCAAGTTTATATGGTCAAACTTTAGAGGAATTACCAAATTTTGTAAGAAAAGAACCCTTATTTAATGCTTATAATTGGTGGAAAGCTAAAGATGAGGCTGGAAAAAAAGTTGAAAGTAGCTGGTTTTCAGGACAATTTGAAGTTTATGAAGATATGCCAGTTAAATTACTTTATCATTATTTGACTGGTGTAAGAGGCTTTAAAGTTGGGTATCATACAGCAACGGAGATAACTGAAGATTATTCATCAGAAATCCGACATGAATACATGTTATTTAAGGATACTGCAAATATAAAATTAGAGGAAAGTGTTCCCAAAGAACAAAATAGACATAGTTTATATTCATTTGGTGGATATGGTATGTTTGGCGCAGAAAAAGACCCCTATCCTGATAAAAGAAAAATTAGTTATTATGGGGCAACTATGTCAATGATATGTTCTAGAGAAAATTTCCCAACATTTGATATTAACAATGGACCAACATCATCTGGACCACATGATGAAAATGGTTTTGATATTACTTTAGATTATAGAAATGGATTAATGCATGCATATAACAAAATTGAGGAAGCAGGATGTATTCAAAAGAATTGGCGTTTAGGAGAATATACTGATTTTTTTGGAATGACAGAGTATAGTGTGATTCCAAATGAATTAGCACTTTTAAGTGCTAGATTACAGAGTGAAAAAGAAGGTACTATATATGGACATACTATGTCAGCAACTCACGGACATTGGTCAACATTTAATACTGATAATTGGATGAAAACTATTGGGTTAGCATTAAGTACACAATATTATTCACCTGAATTTAGACAACAAATTATGCCTATTCTAAACTCTTATCAAAATTATTATAGTAAAAATCTTGGCGGACTAATTGAAGAAATTGGTGCCAAAGATGCTTTAGAAGCAATGAAATGGGCAAAAGATACTTCAAAGAATATATTGAACTCAATTTCAAATATAAAAAGTGATGGTAGCATACAAAAATCTAATATAGATGTTGTTGATCAAATGAGTGGATTATTTACATTTAAAAGAAATAATTATGATTTACCTGATTGGTTACAAATATATTCTCCAAATACTATTGAATGTTTAGGGGGAGTTGCTCTACTTAAACAGACAATCGCTACCAGAGGTGAAGAAATGTCAAAGAAATCTATACCTATTTTGGCAGAATGTATTGAAGCAGAACAAAGAGCTGAATTGAGAAGAAAAAATGAAAGATTTGTAAAACCTGAGGAAATAATGCAAGAAGAAGTTAAAACAGAAGAAATAGTAACTATAAATGAATCTGTGGGCATAAGAAGATAATGATAAAATCAGAAAAGTAGCATGAAATTATTGCTACTCTTTCTATTATTTGGTAGAATTATATTAAGAAATTGATACAAGTTATGTATTGATTACCAAATTTTGTGAAAAGTTGTAGATAACTATCACTATCGCACCAAATTGATACCAAACTCGAAATTTTCGAGATAATATAAAAACTACTCTCAAATTAATTGAAAGTAGTTTTATTTTGTCAATTTAGAAACACACTTGCAAATTGACATACCAATTAGCGTGTGTAAATATTTTTATTTTATTATTTTTTTCTTAACCAAAGTAGGAATAGTTTGCAACATATATATACATTGATCATTTAACATTTGATAATTTAATAATTCATCCCAAAAATCTGTTTTATCAGAAGATGCTTCTACTTGGGTTCTAGTTTCTGATAATTTTTTAATAAGTTCATCTCTAGAACAATTAAGTTTTATTTTTTTTTGAGTAATTAAGTTTGCAACATTAAGTTCTAATTGTTCTTTTAGCTTTATGTTATTAAATATTTCTTGCATTCTTAACAATTGTTCTTCTGTATAGAATTGTTTTCTTTGAATACATCTATCAAATACAGTCAATAAGAAATCTATTTGATTAACATCTAATAATCCTTTTTGAATCATAAATGATATAATTTCTAATTTTTTATTAATCATATCATATCTTTTATAGAAAATATCTTGGTCATATTCTATTCTAACAAACGAACGAGTCCAAAAATCGAATATTGTTAATCCACTATCATAAGGTTGTAAAGTTAAATCAACTTCATAATTATGTATAATATAATCCATTAATTCCAAACCAATATTTTGTGGATTCATAGATAAATTACCAATTACTGATTCATTTCTTTTGTGCGTATCACGCATAATTGTTTCAGTATAAGTTTTAATACTATTAATATTAAAATCTTTGTTTAACATTGAATTTTCAGAAGCTAAAATTAAAAGTTTTAATGATTTTAATGCGTCAATATTAGTTTGTTTTGCCAAATATATTCCAAGTTCATTTAAATTTTTTAAATCTTTAGTGGTATCATTTAATATTTCAATTCCACTTTTTACATAGCAATTCATAAAAACTCCTTTCCAACTGATTGATATTATAACATATTTTACTTTAGTATGAACATTATTTAATGTTTTTTTGAAAATTTTTCAATTGAATAATTTTTAACTAATTTAGAAAAATGTGTTAAAATGTTCTGAAAATATGGTATAATATTAACAATTGAAGAGATAAAAAGGTGGATTTATTAGGAGGAAAAATATGATTATTACAAGCAGTCATAATGAATGGCAATCAGATAAATATAAAACTTATTCTATCTCTGGAAATAGCGGTAAAGATGCTAATTATCAAGGAGAATTTTATCCTGAACTAGCACCTAAATTATCTTTTTGGAAAATATGGCATGATAATATTGGGAAAGTTGCTGAAGAAGAAAACATTAGATATTATGTTCAAGAATACTGGAATCAAGTATTATCAAGATTGGATCCAGAAAAAGTATACAGAGAACTTGATAATTCTGTATTACTTAGTTATGAACCTAATACAGAGTTTGGTCCTAGACATATTGTTGCAGCATGGTTTGAAATATTATTGGGTGTAAAAGTACCAGAAGCTAAAGCGTATGATTATCAAATAGAAGAAATAAATAGACCAGAATATATTAAACAATATTTAGAAGACGCTATGAGATTAAATAGAAATATGCGTGGATTTAAGTCATTAAGAGCATTATATTTATTTGAAAAAGGAGAAAATTTAGAACTAAAAGCAAATGAATTAGAAGAAAAAACTGGCAAATGCTATGATAATTATAGACAGAATGCTTGTTTTTTAAGATGCGATGCCGATATGGCTGAAGATGAATATAGAGAATTGGAAAATCAGAAAAAATATAGAAACCAATCGGAAATTAATCGTAATTTAAACAGAAAAAAATTGGAAATTAAATAGTAATGAATCAATAATATAAAAATTGTTATATAATACAGGAGGATTGTTATGGTAAATTTAGAGCATAAATTAACAGTAGATGATTTAATAGTTGAGTATATGATGTATAAAGTTAAAAATGGCTACGAACCGAGTTTTTTAACATCAGAATTTATAAGTTTTTTATACTTTTTTGAAAGTAAGATGCCTGTAGTAGATTCAATTTATGAAAATGACAAATTGTTTACAAGATTTTTTGAAAGAAAATCAGAAAGTGATTGGTCTCGAACAGTAAGTTGGATAACTAAAGAAAAAGAAACAGCACCACATATGGATATGGTATATAGTGAAAAAAATAATGACTATTTAATTAGAGCAAATTATAAATTAGGTGATTTTGATAGAAGTGTTATTAATACATATTTTATGCCTGGAGGACAATTTGGAGAAGGAAAAGTAAAGGAAATAAGAAATATAATTGGAGAATATCTATCAAATCAACAAAAAAGACAACTTGATGAAAGTGTTGAAATAGATAATAATGATTTAATTATTGGACAATATGTTTCTGCTGAAATTGTAGTTAATATTTGGGAAAGTTATATAAAAAAAATGATAGAAAATCATAGATGGCCTAGACAATGTAGCGATATAAATAAGTATTTATTTCAAAAAGATTTGGCAGAAATCATTGGCGTTGAATCAATTAAAAATGACTTAATTGAATTATTTAATGAGTTTTCAAAGAGAATAGCTATTTTATATCATCAAGATAAAAATTTACGAATTAGTACTCATACTAATGATTATTTGGCCAGAGCAAATTATGATTTATTAATTCAAGGGTACGAAAAAATAATGATTACTACTTTTGGACAATACAACAAATCGTTTGATGTTGATTTGTCTAATTCAACATTTACAGAAAGCCATGAACTAGATGGTATTTATGATTGGGATGAAGATCCAGATGTAAGCGTTACTACTAATAAAATAGGTAATGCTAATGTAAAAAAAATAGTACGAAATTTAAAAAAATTATAGAGCAAAATGCTCTTTTTTTATTAATGTAATGATAAAAAGTACAGATGTAAATGAAACAGAAATTAAACAAATAGCGATTTTTTGGTATAGGTCTTTCAAAAGACTTGTGATATACTGAAAATGTCAACGAGGGACAGTTCATATAAGGTATGAATATCACACCAAATTGAATATACTCAAACTTATAGTTTGATTAATTAAAAGAGAACTTGTAAAAAGTTCTTTTTTATGTTAATATGCATTCTAAATCATTGCTGAGTTAGGTGATTTTTCTTTTTAGATTAAAACTTTAAATAGTAATAATACTAATAGGAAGATAATAATAATTAAAGATAAGATTAAGAAATCTTTCTTGCTCATAATATCGCCTCCCTTCTTTTGGAGATTGGCAAATTACCCAACTATTAAATGTTGTTAAAAATATTATAAATTATTATGCAATGATTGGTAATAAGGATTATTCTTTGTAAAATAAAGTGTTTTAAAATCACCATATTCTAAATTAGCCTTAGTCAGTTCTTCATTTAATTTAAAACCACTTTTGTTTGCCATTTTTATTGAAGGCGTATTATCTTTATCAATAGATAAAACAGCATATTGACAATGTATGTTAGAGGCAAATATATTATTAGAAAGTGTTGCAACTATATAAGAAGCAAGACCTTGATTCCTATATTCATCTAATAAAGCTATATGTATTTCTTTGTTTTCATCTTCATCAAAATCAATTATTTTACATATACCACAAAAATTACTTTCATAAAAAATTAAACTAGAATCATACTCTGTAAAAGTAATATAATTATTGATTGTTTTATCTTCTTTTATTAATTCAAAATATTTTTTATAACTTGGTATATATCCTTTAAAAGATATTTTAGAATAATCCATAAAAATCACATCCTAAATTTATTATATCAAATAAATTTTAAACATGAACAAATTCAATATATTTCTTGTAATCTTTAATCAATTCTTTTATAAATTCTGATTTATGATTTTTTGGAACTATTAAATAAACATTATTTTTTGTTCTGGTTAAAGCAACATAAAATAATCTTCTTTCTTCATAATAAATATCTTTTTGATTGCCTAGTAATAAATCTATTAAATAATCATTTTTTATTTTAGAGGGAATACTATCATACTCATCAGTCAAATTAATTATTATTATATTATCGGCTTCTAAACCTTTAGATTTGTGAATTGTAAAATAAATGATATTTTTTTTTATAATTTCATCTTTATTAAAATATTTATAGATATCTTTATTATTTCTTCCTAAAATCATATAATTAGTATTTAGACTATTTATTAAATTTAATAAACCTTTATTATTTTTAAAATAAGCTATCTTAATTGGAGTTTTAATTGATTTATTTGATTTTAAAATTTTTTTAATTTGATTTTTATTTTTCATTATGAAATTACCAGCTACATTAATAAGTTGTTGCGGATTTCGATAAGTCATTTTTAACTTTTTTATACAACTATTTTTAAAATATTTTTGGAAATTTAAAAAAATACTTAAATCACATCCAGTGAATTGATAAATAGATTGAAAGTCATCTCCAACACAAAAAATTTTGCAATTATTTTTTTTATATATTTCTAGTATTAAATTTAATCTAACTAAAGAAGTGTCTTGAAATTCATCGATGATTATATATTTATACTTATCTGTAAAATCAGTAAATTTTATTTCTTTAGTAGCTTTTATTATTAAATCATTAAAATCAAGTTCTCTACAGGAATTCAATTCTAACTGATATAATTTATAAATGTTTATTATATTTATTAAATTCATCAAATGATTTAATCTTTCATCTTTATTTTTAATTTTATTTATTTTTATAAATATTTCTTTAAACTTTAGTTCATCATAGTTATTTGCTTTAAATAAATTAATGAATCTTATAGTTAAATTTTTAAAATTAGAAACATTAGAAATATATTTTAAAAAATTTTTCTTTTTCTTTTTTGATTCGAATAATCGTTTTATATAAATATCAATTATTTTTTCTAATAAATT
Organism: Bacilli bacterium; assembly: GCA_016297695.1. GTDB lineage: Bacteria > Bacillota_I > Bacilli_A > RF39 > UBA660 > RUG14121. The sequence goes on along the minus strand of JAEDGC010000043.1, from coordinate 7,928 downwards.
AACATCACATAATTTATAATTTTTTTTTGTTTCATTTAAAATGTTTAAAGAAAGCTTGTGAAATGTAAAAACATCAACTGAATCATTTAATTTCTTTTTTAAATCATTAGTTGAGGCATTTGTAAAACTGATACATAAAATATCTTTTTCTTGGTATCCATTATTTAATAAATAATTTATTTTTCCAATAATAGTAGTAGTTTTACCACTTCCAGCACCAGCAACAAGTAAAGTATTTTTATTACATTTAAATGGCTTTTAATTGATACTTGTCAAAATTTATCTCTTTCATAATTTTTATATAATAAATCTTTTTTTTGCAAAAAATGTCACAATATGGCAAATATTATTACAATGATTTAAAGAAAAATGAAAAAATATTAAAAAAATAAGAATTTAATTTGGTAAATTTGCATAATTTTAATATTTAATATATAATTTAAGTGGTGGTTATATGAAAATTGAAAGTGTAGAATTAGCAAATATTGCTGTTCGTCAAAGTCAATATCCTGATGATAATAAAAAAGAATTTTTACTTGTTGGTAGAAGTAATGTTGGAAAAAGCAGTTTTATTAATTCAATAATTGCTCGTAAAAATTTTGCAAGAACTAGTTCTAAACCAGGAAAAACTCAAACATTAAATTTTTATTTAATAAATAATTTATTTTATTTAGTTGATGTTCCGGGATATGGATATGCTGCTGTTAATAAAACAACTCAAAAAAAATTAGGATTAATGATTGAAGAATATATTAAAAATAGAGATAATTTAAAAAAAGTTTTCTTGCTTATTGATTATCGACATAAGCCAATGGAAGATGACATAATCATGTATGATTTTTTAAAATACTACAATCTTGATATTACAATAGTAGCTACAAAGTATGATAAAGTACCTAATAATCAAAAACCAAAACAAGATAAACTTATAAAAGAAGCTTTTCAATTAACAGATGAAGAAAGTTTTATTCATTTTTCTAGTTTAACAAAAAAAGGCAGAGAAGATATTTATAATTTAATAAGTGAATGTTTAAATACAGAAAATTGACATTTGTTTGATACAAATGTCTTTTTAATTTGATTTTTTGTGTTACAATAATAATAGGTGATAATATGAAAAATAAAAATGGTTTTACTTTGGTTGAATTATTAGCAGTAATAGTAGTACTTGCAATTATTATTACAATTGCTGTTCCAAGTGCTATATCTATTTCTAATAAAATAAAAGCTAAAATGTATGAGACAAAAATCCAAATGATTAAAGATGCTGCTAAATTATATGGTCAAGAAAATCCATCAAAAGTATCAAATGATGAAAATTGCACCAGTAATGGGAAAGTTAAAGTAGGAGATTTAGTTAATGATGGATATATCAAAAAAGATGATGTAGAAAATGGATTTGTAATAAATCCAAAGAATAATAAATCAATGAACGAAGTAGACATATGTATTTATAAAAAGAATAATAGAGTTTATTCAAAAATAGTAGATTAAAAGGAGAAATGAAAGATGAATAAAAAAGGATTAACAATTTATGGTTTACTTGCTCTTATTGCAGGAATAGTAGTAATAATAGTAATATTACTTCCGATTGGTAAGTCAATTTATGAAGATAAAATACAAGAAACATATGATAAGCAAATTGAAGATATAATTTCGGCTTCAAGAGTATTTGCGGGTAATAATAGAAATTTTATACCACAAGATGGAATAGTTGTTAATGTGGGAAAATTAATTGATGATGGTTATTTAAAACCTACAAGAAATCAAGAAAATAGATCAACTGGAAAAACAAATAAGGTTTATGAAGATCCAAAAGGTAATGATATGCGTAGTTATAAAGTAAAAATTTATAAAATAGATAATCAATATAAGATAGAATTAATAGAATGTGGTACTTGGACAAGTAAGATAAAATTATCAAATTATTGTAATTAATTTGCATATATTTGAGAATTATGTTAGTATAATCTTTCGAAAAAGGAGGTACTAGTTATGAAACATACTGTTTGTTTAATTGGAAAACCAAATGTAGGTAAAAGTACTATTTTTAATAGATTAATAAAAGAAGATAAAGCAATTATAATGGATATGCCAGGTATTACTAGAGATAGAATATATGGGACAGTAAATTATCAAGAAAAACCATTTTTACTTATAGATACTGGTGGAATAGATTTAGGGAAAGAAAATTTTAATGAAGATATAATAATGCAGGCTCAACTTGCTATTGATGAGGCAGATGTTATAGTTTTTGTTGTAGATGGAAAAGAAGATATTACTGCTAATGATAGAAAAATTAAAGATATGTTAATAAAATCTAATAAAAAAGTAATTGTTGCAGTCAATAAAATAGACAATGAAAAAAGAAAACAAGATATTTATAACTTTTATGAACTTGGTTTTGAAATAGTATTACCAATTAGTGCTTCACATAATCTAGGTTTTGATAAGTTATTAGAGGAAATAACAAAAGATTTTAAAGATGATGAAATTATTTTAGATGACGATTTAAAATTTTGTATTATTGGAAGGCCAAATGTAGGTAAGAGTAGTTTAATAAATGCTTTATTAAATGAACAAAGAAGTATTGTAAGTGATGTAGCAGGAACAACTCGTGATGCCATTGATACAAAATTTAAGTATAATGGAGAATATTATACCGTAATAGATACTGCAGGAATGCGTAAAAAAGGACGTATCTATGAAAATGTTGAAAAATATAGTTTGATTCGTAGTTTAAAAGCAATTGATAGAAGTGATGTTTGTGTAATAGTTATTAATGCTTTAGAGGGTATTATCGAACATGATAAACATATTATTTCATATGCTACAGAAGCTGGTAAAGGAATAGTTATTTGTGTAAATAAATGGGATACTGTAGAAGATCCAAATACTGCTATAAAAAAATGGAAAGAACTAATAAAATATGAACTTCAATTTGTTCCATATGCTAAAATAGTATTTTTATCAGCGTTAACTAAAAAAAGAATTCATACATTAATGCCTGAAGTTATTTCAGCATATGAAAATAATCGTAAGGAAATTAAAACTTCATTACTTAATAATGTTATAATAGATGCTGTTACAATGCATGAACCACCTTCATACAAAGGTAAAAGATTAAAAATATATTTTGTTCATCAGACAGACATTTGTCCTCCTAAATTTACTTTTAATGTAAATAATAATGGACTTATTCATTTTAGTTATGAAAGATATCTTGAAAATCAAATAAGAGAAAATTTTGATTTAACAGGAACTCCAATTATCTTAAAATTTAAAAATAAAGGCGAAGAAGAATAAGCCTTTATTTTATTTTGGAATCAACTCTTTTATAAGTTATAATTTTATTTTTATCAAAATTAGTTAAATATTCAATTTCAATATTTAAAATTTTAGCAATTTTTTGTAAAAAATCAACTGAAATATTAATCTCACCACGCTCTATACAAGACATGTATTTAGCATTCAAATTATATTGTTCATAGAATTTTTCTTGAGATAAACCTGACTGATATCTTAAATATTTTAAATTATTACCAATAATTTTACTTAATTTCATTAATGCCACTTCCTTGATTTAATATATTTATTTTTAAATGATATGTCTACCTATACATAACTATAGAAAATTGACAAAAAGTAAATTATAGTTTATTATTAAATTGGAGGAAACTATGGAAAATGAAGTTAAAAAATTAAAAAAATTACAAATTATTAGAAGTGATATGCAATTAACTTATAAAGAAGTTGCTGATATGCTTAAGATTTCTAAAACATATTATTGGCAAATTGAAAATGGAAAAAGAAGATTAACCTATGAATTAGCCAAAAAAATATCAAAAATATTTAATTTGAAACCTGATGATATTTTTTATGAAGATTTTTAAACATTATTAATTCTTTTCATACAATATTGTAGGAGGAGTAATAATGGCTTTTAATGATGATTTTTTTAAAAAAGTTGAAAAGAAAACAAAAGTTGATAAAAATACTATAATTTCTCTTGCAGAAAAATTACAAAAAGGAAATATGAAAGATGAAAAAACGATTAGAGAAGTTATTCAAAGTTTGAGTACTATGACGGGAAAAAATGTTTCCAAAGATAAAGAAGACAAAATTGTTAATGCAATTATTAAAGACAAAGTACCAAAAGGTGTAGAAAAAATGTTTTGACTATAAATAATTAAAAAAATAAATGTATTGGAAATAGTATAATTATAAAAAAGTTATATAATGAATACAAAAGAGGAATAATATCCTCTTTTTTTCATAGTATTAATTAGAAAAATGAAAGAGGTTATTAAATGGAGAAAACAGAAATATTAGCTTCTATTGCCAAAAGAGGCAATGGTGAAATTTATTTAGGAGTAGTTGGGGCAGTAAGAACTGGTAAATCTACTTTTATAAAAAAAGTTATTGAAAATTTAATTGTTAATAATATAGAAGACGAATATGAAAAGAAAAAATGCTTAGATGAAATACCACAAAGTGCCTCAGGAAAAACAATAATGACTACAGAGCCAAAATTTGTTCCATCTAATGGAGCTCATATAAAAATAGATGAATTTCAAACAAGTATTAAATTAGTTGATTGCGTTGGATATGTTGTTAAAGATTCGCTTGGCTATGAAGATGAAGATGGAAATCCTAGAATGGTAAAAACACCGTGGTTTGATGATCATATACCATTTGTTGAAGCTGCCGAAATTGGAACTAAAAAAGTTATTGAAGATCATTCAACAATTGGAATAGTTGTTACTACTGATGGATCCTTTGGAGAAATTAAAAGAGAAAGTTATCTTGAGGCAGAAGAAAAAGTAATTACTGAATTAAAAGAACTTGGTAAACCATTTATAGTGGTATTAAATACAGCACATCCTAACTCTAATAGAGCATTAGAAATAAAAGAAGAATTAACAAATAAATATGATGTACCAGTAATGCCAATAAGTGTTGAAACAATGAGAGAAAATGAAATAATGGATGTTTTAAAAACAGCTTTATATGAATTTCCGTTAGTAGATATAAAAATTAATATGCCAAAATGGGTGCATGTATTATCAAATAATCATGAAGTAAAAAAACACTATTTAGAAAAAATTAAGGAAAGTATAATTAATGTTAATAAAGTTAAAGATACAGATGAAATTATAAAATATTATCAAGATAGTGAGTATATATCAAAAGCATATATTAGCGAACTTGATGCTGCTACTGGTGTAGTTACATTAAATTTAGAAAGTAGCAATGAATTATATAATCAAGTATTAAAAGATGTAATGGGATCTACTGTTGCTACAAAAGCAAGTTTATTAAAAATGTTTGCAAATTATAAAGAAACTAAAGAAGAATTTGATACTATAAAAAGTGCATTAAAAATGGCTAAAAGTACAGGATATGGAATTGTATATCCAACACTAAAAGATATGAAATTAGAAACTCCAGAAATTATTAAACAAGGTGGAAAATATGGTGTTAAATTAAAAGCTGTAGCAAGTTCAATACATTTGATGAAAGTTGATGTAGAAAGTACTTTTGAACCTATAATTGGTAGTGAATTACAAAGTAAGGAATTAATAAATTATATTATGAAAGATTATGAAACTGATCCAAACAGTATTTGGAAAAGTGAGATATTCGGAAGAAGTTTAGATGAAATAGTAAAAGAAGGTATTCAAGCTAAATTATCTATTATGCCAGAAAATACTCGTTATAAATTAAGTCAAACAGTTACAAAAATAGTTAATAAAGGTTCAAATAATTTAATAGCAATAGTCCTTTGATTTGACAAAAAATATATATACTGATAAAATAGTCTCCGCTTGTGAAAGAGGGGATTATTTTTATGAAGAAACTATATTTAAGTAGAAATTTTATTTTATTACCAGATTTAGATAGTTATTTTAATTTATTAATAGAAAAATCTACAATGGCTAAAAAAAATATTGATATTAATAAATTAAATATATTATTTAAAAAACTAAAAGAAATAAAGAATAATTCTGATGAATATCAAATGATTTATAAAAATTTAAAAATATTTACAGAAGAATTTGTATTAGATAATATTGATATATTTATTAAGGCTTTAAAACTTTCTAAAGAAGAAGTTAATGAAATACTTTTAGAATCTGGATATATAAATGAGTATAATATATTTGAATTAATAAATAAGATGGCTAATGACTATAAAGAAATATTAAGAAGTAAAATAAAAGAAATGATTAAATTTGAAAATTACGATTATAATAGTATGTATAATTTTTCGATAGATTTAGAAAATAAAGAAAATAAAGAGTTAATATGTTATGTAATGGCTGAATTTTGTAAATTTCATCCATATATAAAAAAATTTCCAATTCTTCTAAATTTATTTAAAAATTTGAATAATAATATTGGTATTGAATCTCATGAAATTACTGTAGAGATGATTAATGATTTTAGATCAAATGATAAAATGTTTTATGGTGATTATAAATTTCAGGTTATAACAAAAGCTTTAAAAACTAAATATAATAAAAGAACATGATGTCAAGAAATGGTCAAATAAATAAGTAAAAAAAGACAAGTTATTGTCTTTTTTTATTATATTATTCAATTTTTATTGCTTTTAAAAATGATTTTTGCTATTTTTAATATGTAAGGACAATAGGCCTTATAGAATATAAAATATTTTATTGGGAGGTAAAATTTTATGGGAAAAGCAGAATTAGTTTTATTCGTTGCTGAAAAAGCAGGACTTTCAAAAGCTGATGCTACTCGTGCATTAGACGCTGTATTAGAAGGAATTACTGAAGGACTTAAAAATGAAGGAAAAGTTGCTTTAGTTGGATTCGGAACATTCAGTGCAAAAGAAAGAGCTGCAAGAGAAGGAATCAATCCTTTAACTAAAGAAGCTATCAAAATTCCTGCTAAGACTGTTGCATCATTCAAAGCTGGAAGTAAATTAAAAGATGCTATTAACTAATAATTTTAATTAGTAAAAAAAACACAATTTAAGTTGTGTTTTTTTGTTGGCAAAAGCCTTCGGGGGGGGGGTATACTGGTAATATAGAATATACTAGTAGGGAGTGAGTCAATTTGAAAAAAATAAGTGATAAATTACAAATTTTAGGTTTATTAATAGTAGGAATAGTAATATCAAGTATAATAGCAACTAAAGCAGCAACAACCTTATCAAGTACATCAGTATATTATGATGCCTCAAAAAGTGGCGGATCATCAAGTAATGTAAATGGAGCAATAGATGAATTATATTCATTAACTACAGATAGAGAAAAATTAAAACAAGATATTGTAAATATAATATATCCTGTTGGAAGTATCTATATGTCAACAGAAGATGATACAGTAGAAAAAGTTCAAGATAAATTTGGAGGAACATGGGTTAGATATGCAGAAGATACAACCTTAGTAGGATATAAAAACGATACAAATGAAGTTAATGAAACTGGTGGTAGTAAAAATGTAACATTAGATATAACTAATATACCAGAGCATATTCATACAATACCGGAACTTTCTGGTACTACTTCAAGTGTTGGAAATCATTATCACAATTTAGGTGGAACTAGTGGTGGAGCACATGCCTTTTCATGGGGATCTGGTGTAGGAACGGTGCATTCTGAAATTAGTGTATTACCAGGTGCAACGGGTGCTGGTACTAACTATTTATATACAATTCAAAATTCTTGGAATAGCACTTCCTATAATGGAGCACATAATCATAGTGTAACAACAACAGCATCAAATACAACGACATGTACAAATTGTAGTGGAACATCATTTAGTGTTCAAAATCCATATGTCGTCGTGTATATGTATCAAAGAACAGCATAAAAAATAAATTTTTTTGATTAATTTTTGGATATTTTTGTGACTAATTAGTAAAAATGTCTCATTAATTATGTTTTATTAATTAG
>JAEDGC010000115.1 GCA_016297695.1 Bacilli bacterium | reverse complement strand
TCAAAATGAAAAAAATACATAATAACCGGGGTCACTATGTATTATAAAAAATAAACTTTTTTTTAATTTATATAGAATATAAAAGTATATTTTGATATAATGTAATAAGCATAAGGAGTGATATGATGACATTGACTTCAATTTGGTCATTAATTACAAAGGTAATGGATATTTGTATTGTTTGGTTATTGTTCTATTATATTTTAAAAAATATAAAGAATAATATTAAAATGGTATTAATTGTAAAAGGTGTTTTATTAATTATCGTCATTGAATTAATTAGTAAAATATTTAATCTTTACACAGTTGGATTAATATTAGAATATGTATTGGAATGGGGACCTCTAGCAATAATTATTATATTTCAACCAGAAATTCGTTCAGTATTAGAATCAATAGGAAGATCACAGCTACTTGGTAGACACAAGATTCTGACTGTAGATGAAAGAGAAAAAGTTGTATGTGAAATAATGAAGAGTGTTGAATACTTAAAAAGAAATCGTATTGGAGCATTAATCGTTATTGAAAGAGATATTTCTATCCAAGAATATATTGAACCATCTACTAAAATATATGCGGATATCAGTAGTGAATTATTATGTAATTTATTTTTTCCTAATAGTCCACTTCATGATGGCGGAGTAATTATTCAAGGAGACAGAATAACCTGTGCTGGAGCTGTATTTAAAACTAGTATGAATCCAAATCTTAATAAAAGAATGGGTACAAGACATCGTGCTGCATTAGGAATAGCTGAAGAATCAGATGCACTTGCTCTTGTAGTATCTGAGGAAACTGGAAGACTTTCAATTGCATTTGATGGCGATATTAACTATAACTTAACTCTTGATGACTTTAGAAGTTTATTAATGCAAGAATTAAAGCCAAAAACAGAAATATTCTATGATGCAAAAGTTGATGAAGAGGAGGAAGATATCGATGAATAAAATATTGAAAAAAATTGGTAAGTTTTTAAAATTTTTATACAATATTTTAGATAAAAATCTTATTACTCCAATTAGTAGAGCAATATACTATTTAAACAAAAAATTAAAAAGTAATACAAGTCATATTGAAAAGTTATTAAATAGACCTAATATTTTAATTTACGTATCTTTAGCTTTTGCTGTAATAGTTTTTTTCTTAGTTGATTCTCGAGTAATTAATTTAGTAGAAACCGAAGCAGAAGTGTTAACTAATCAACCAGTGAATGTTTTATACAATAAAGAGGCATATGTTGTTGAAGGATTAGTTGATACTGTGGATATTATATTAACAGGAAGAAAAAGTGATCTATATCTTGCCAAACAGCTTGGAGATCATGAGGTTTTACTTGATTTAACTGATTATGCAGCTAGTAATGAACCATATAAAGTTAAATTGACTTATAATCAAACTATTGATTCACTAAGTTATAAAATTGACCCATCAACAGTTACAGTAACAATTAAAAATAAAGTAAGCTCACTAAGTAGTTTGAGTTATGATTTATTAAATGAAAATAAGTTGAATAATAAATTAAGTGTAGGAGATGTTTCTTTATCAAAGAGTGAAGTTGTAGTAAAAGGATCTCAAGATAGTTTAGATAAAATTGCAACTGTTAAAGCACTAGTAGATTTAAATAATAGTGATTTAAATGATTCAGGAACTTATGATATTGATAATGTTTTACTAGTCGCTTATGATGTCAATGGTAAAATGATGTCAAATATTGATATAGTTCCATCAACTGTCACAGCAACATTGACACTTAATACATATTCTACTTCAGTTCCAATTAGTGTTAGAACAAAAGGAAATTTAATAACAGGTAAGGCTATTTCATCTATTTCAATTAATGGTTCTTCAACTTATTCTGTAAGTGTCTACGGTGAACAATCAGTAATTGATACAATAAAAAATGTTCCAGTTTCTATAGATATTAATGGATTAGGGGCTGTAGATTCTAAAACTTATAATGTGACACTTCCTAAACCATCTGGTGTTAGATATATGAGTGATTCAAATGCTAAAATTGTAGTTAGTTTTGGAGATGAAAAACAAAGAACTATTGAAAATGTTCCAATTAGTTCTCCAAAAAATTTAGCTTCAGGTCTTACAGCTAATGCTAAAACTGAATCAGATCAATTTGTAAATGTTGTAGTAAAAGGAGTTCAATCTGTGATAGATTCATTAACAGCTGATGACATTGTTGCATATGTTGATTTATCTGGTTATACTTCTGGTGAACACGAAGTTGCTGTTCAAATAGAAAATAATGATCCAAGAATTGAATATGTAGTTACTAAAAATATAACAATTGTAATAAAATAAAAGACTTCCATGTGAAGTCTTTTATTTTACTGGATCAGTAGTAATATGATTGAATAATAAACCTAAATTTATTAAACCACATATACCAACTATTCCATAAATAATTCTTACTATCGCACTAGTTTCTTGAAATAAAGCAGTGACTAAGTTAAAATCAAAGAATCCAACTAAGCCCCAGTTTAATGCACCAATAATAGTAAAAATTAAACATGTCTTTTGAACAGTTTCCATTTAATCACTTTCCTTTACTTTTATTATTAGCAAAAAAATAAATATTATACATGAATATTTTTATATAAGAAAATATATATTTAATTAGAAAAGGAAAGTGGTTATGTGAAAAAAATCGGTGTACTAATATCATTAGTTTTATTATTAGTTACAGGATGTGGAAAAGTAGATAAAAATAGCATTGTAAATGATTTTAAATCAAAGGTTAATAAATCTAAATCTTATGAATTAAGCGGTACCATGGAAATAATTAATGATGAAGATGTATTTAAATATAATCTAAGTGTTAAATATTTGTATGATGATAAAGATTATTATAAAGTAAATTTAATAAATCAAACTAATAATCATGAACAAGTCATTTTAAAAAATGAAGATGGTGTTTATGTCAAGACTCAGGAAAGTACTAAACAAAAATTAATGTTATTTAAGATGTATCCATTTATTATAGTGTAAAAAATAAAAGAATAAATACTAGAGAATAGTATTTTTATTTTGGATAAATATTTGGATATTAAATTCATAAGTGAAATATTACTTTATAATATATCTTTGGATGTTTTTAATAATAATTTTGGATAAATTTTGCA
>JAEDGC010000008.1 GCA_016297695.1 Bacilli bacterium | reverse complement strand
TTAAAACTAAGTTATTTTTACATATTTTTTGTTTCACATCATTGACTAATATTCAATTATACTTTAACAAAATATTTAATTACCTAGGCACTTTGATATATATGATATATATGATATATATATATGAAAATCATTCTTATTCAGAATGATTATTTATATTAAATCGAATATTTTTGAAGATTCTAGCTTACTAACTAATTGTATTATACACATTAACTATATAAAAAAAGTATTTTACTACTTTCTTATTTTCTCTAGTATTGGTCCTTGTTTTTCTTTTTTCTTTGTTGTTTCACAATAATTTTTAACAATTCCATCTATAGTTTCATCAATAAAGTATTTTTCGTAATAATCATCTAACATTTCTGGTACTCTTATACGAATTTCATCAGAATACCTAATTTCATCAATAAATATGTCTGAATTATATTCTGCAACTCTTTTTAATGATTCGACATCTACATCAAAGACAATGTCATACTTATCCAACAATTGGTTTTCTTTAAGTTCCTTATAAATAATTTTTATTAAATCTAAATATTCAGAAGTAGTTAATCTATCATTACGATTATACTTTATTAAGTTTATCATTATATCTTTGGTTTGAACCTTCTTTTTTATAAGTTTTTGTTCAACTTGAACTGCTGGTTTATTAATATTTAATTGAATTTCAGGATTATTATAGCAAGCAATTGCTAAATCTTGATATTTAGAAGCTACTGGATTTTTAACTATATCACTCATTATTTCAACTAATTGTGTTATGGATAAACCTGGTTTTCTATTTAAAATATTTATAGCTAAATTTTGTAATTCAATAAATCTATTTTCTCTATAAGAAGAAAGTTCTCCATGACAATAAATTTCTTTTTTGTAATCATATGCTTCAATTAATGGATATCTTGAATCAGGTTCATTTTTTCCACAGAGCAAACATTTACAAATACTTGTGTCTCTATAAAGAAATGGTCCATCCCAACCAATACATACTTTGATATGATCACAAACATCTTGTTGGAATTCTAATTCTGAATCAATTCTATCAATTTCTTTTTTTAACATATTTTTTCGTTGCGACAATAATAAGTTATAATTAATGCTAGACTCAACTTTTGACATATTAATTAATCTTTCCATTATTTCATCTTCAGTTTCGGAACCTGGCAATAATTTAAAACTATCTATACGTTGTTTCATAAACTCGATATATTCAGTTTCAGTTTTATATTCTTTTGTAAAAACATATAATATAGGGTTACTTAACATAATTCTTTTAATTTTTTCAATAATATTTTTATCTTCATTATTATTCATAAACAAACTCCCTCAAAATTTTATATAACAAAAACCTATAATTAGGTTATCAAAAATTCTCTTATTTTTTATATTATTTTTCAGTTTTTAAAATGAATAAGAAAAAACATAAATATAAAATATTTTTAACTTATTTAATTATATAAAAACGTACAACTAATATAAATGTACGTGTTTTAACCTTAATGGTGGAGTAGAGGGGAGTCGAACCCCTGTCCATAGTATCCTATCATACAACGTCTACAAGTTTAGTAAGATTTATTATTTAATTATGTTACTGGCTATTACGTACCTATAACATAACGAGTTTAGCAAATATTCATTAATTTAACCTAAACAATTAAATTAATATATCTTATATCTATGAACTTCAATTTATTCCTATAAGAGAGAATAAATGAAGTGCTCCTTGCTAACTATTAAGCAAATGCTGGAGCAAAGCTATAATCAGCTTTGTCATTTAATTTTAATTGTGCATTTAAAGTATGCCTACTACTTGCAATCATATTTAGTAATACATGTCGAAAACCATAAACTACCCCGTGAATAAATATTAGCACATTTTTCTAAAAAAAGATAGATATTCCTTGACTTTAAATGTATTTTATTAGTATAATAACGGTGCAATTTAGATTGGAGGGCAAACTTTATGAAAAGAACATTTCAACCAAATAAAAGAAAAAAAGCTAAAAAACATGGATTTTTTGCACGTAAAGAAAGTAATATTTTAAAAAATAGAAGAAAAAAAGGTCGTAAAGTTTTATGTAAGTAGGTCACATACAATTATGTGATTTTTTTGTAAAAAAAGGGAATATTATGAAAAAATTTGAAATAGTTAAAGAACATTATGAATTTGATAATATTATTAATAATGGAAAAAGTATAAGCAATAAAGTATTTGTAATATATTATTTAAAACATTCGCAAGAATATCCTAAATTTGGAATTGCTGTTGGAAAAAAAATAGGTAATGCCGTAATAAGAAATAAATATAAAAGAATTATTAGAAACATTGTTGATAATAACAAATTACTATTTAAAAAAGACAATGATTATATTATAATTATTAAGAGAAAGTGTTTAGATTTAACTTACAACGAGTTAAATGATAGTTTGAGTACACTTATAAAGGAGAAAATATGAAAAAGAAAATATTTAGTATAATAATAGTTTGTATACTTTTATTATCAACAGGTTGTGGAAGTAGTAGTTATGTTAAAAAAGATAAAAAAACAATAGTTACTTATGAATCTACTGGACAAAATTTACAAAAAAATATTTTATGTAAACCTGAAGAAAAAGAACTATATGAATTATATGAAAAATATGATGATCAATTAGAAGTATCATTAAAAGATTTACCAAAATGTGATGATTTTAAAATTAATTCTGGTAAATATCAAGGTTTATGGAATGCTTTATTTGTTAAACCTTTAGCATTTTTAATTTTAAAACTTGGTAAAATAGTTAAAAATTATGGTGTATCTGTAATGTTAATTGGATTACTAATAAGATTAGTTTTATTACCATTTAGTAAAAAAACATTAAGACAATCAGAAAATATGAAAAAAGCTAATCCAGAGTTACAACGTTTAGAAAAAAAATATGCAAATAAAACTGATAATGAATCAATGATGGCAAAAAGTCAAGAAATGATGATGATATATAAAAAATATAATATTAGTCCTTTTGGATCATGTCTTCTTGCTTTTATACAATTACCATTATTCTTTGGATTCTTACAAGCAATTAATCGCGTACCAGCTATTTTTGAAGATTCCTTTTTAGGATTAAAATTAGGTATGACACCACTTAAAGGATTTAGTAATCATCAATATGGTTATATAATATTGATAGCTCTTATTATATTAACAACTTATTATTCATTTAAAGATACAATGAAACAAACTGGTGGAAATAATGAAGCTGAAAAACAAATGAAAATGACTATGACTATAATGATAGTAATGATTTCGTTTGCATCATTTAGTCTTCCAACAGCCATTGCTTTATATTGGATAGTAACTAATGGATTTATTATTTTACAAAATAAAATATTAAAAAAATTTATAGAAATTGAAGATAGCAAAGATAAAATAATAAAACCAAATAAAAGTAATAAGAAAAGAGGAAAATAAGTATGAAAGTAGTAACCGAAGCAAAAACAAAAGAAGAAGCTTTAACAAAAGCATTAAATGATTTAAATTTAAAAGAAGAAGAAATTCTTTATACTGAAGAAAATATTAAAGGAAAATTATTTAAAGCTGGAACTATAAAAGTTTATGCATATCCAAAAACTGAAATTTTAGAAAGTATTAAAAAATTTATTTCTGAACTTGTTAATAATATGGGCCTTGAAGTTAGTTTTGAAACAAGTATTAGAGAAGACCAATTTAATATAAAAATGTTTTCCAATAATAATTCTATCCTAATTGGAAAAAATGGTAAAACTATGAAAGCAATTGAAATGATTGCAAAACAAAAAATTAAAACAGAATATGGTTTAAGAGTTAGAATTTTTCTAGATGTAGAAAATTATAATGAAAAAAGAATAAAACAATTAGAAAAGTTAGCAATTTTTACAGCAAAAGAAGTTGTTAAATCAAAAATGGAAGTTGTTCTTGATAATATGAATTCATATGAAAGAAGAATTATTCATAATAAATTAGCTAATTTTAAAGGGGTTACTACTGTTAGTGAAGGCCAAGAACCTAATAGACATATAATTATTAAACCAGAATAGCAATTATTAAGTGTAATTGCTTTTTTTTTATGCTATAATACCACCGAGGTGAAAAACTATGGAAGATACTATTTGTGCGATTTCTACTTCATTAGGTGTAAGTGCTATATCAATTATTAGAGTTAGTGGGAATGATAGTATTGATATTGTAAATAAAATTTTTAAAGGTAAAGATTTAAAAAAAGTTAAATCTCATACTATAAATTATGGACATATTGTTTATAATGAAGAACTTATTGATGAAGTTTTGGTAAGTATAATGAAAGCTCCAAAAACATATACAACTGAAGATATAGTAGAAATAAATTGTCATGGAGGAATTGCAACTACTGAAAAAATATTAGAAATATTATTAACTAATGGTTGTCGTTTAGCACAACCTGGTGAATTTACTAAAAGAGCATTTTTAAATGGTAGAATAGATTTAATTGAAGCAGAGGCTGTATCTGATCTTTTAAATGCTACAAGTCAAAAAGCTAGAACTACAGCTGTTAATACATTAAATGGTAGACTTACTAAAATTATTAAAGATTTAAGAAGCAAAATACTTAGTATCATGGCTAATATTGAAGTTAATATTGACTATCCAGAATATGAAGATGCAATTGAAATAACTCATAATAATTTATTACCAATGCTTCAAGAAGTTAAAAATGATTTTAATAAAATATTAGAAGATGCTAATAATTATAAATTTATAAAAAATGGAATAGATGTAGCTTTAATAGGAAAACCAAATGTAGGAAAAAGTTCGTTATTAAATGCTCTTATAAATGAAGATAAAGCAATTGTAACTTCCATATCTGGAACAACTAGAGATATAATTGAAGGTAAAATGAATCTAAATGGCATTAATTTAAATATTATAGATACTGCTGGAATTAGAGAAACAACAGATATAGTTGAAAAAATAGGTGTTGATAAAAGTAAAGATATAATTAATAAGGCTGATTTAAATATACTAGTTTTAAATAATAATGAAAAATTAGAAAATGAAGACATTGAAATTTTTGAAAAAATAAAAAATACTAAACACATTGTATATGTTAATAAAACTGATTTAAATAAAAAAATAGATATTGAAAAATTAAATTGTTTTAATGTAGTTTATGGAAACACTGTTGATAATGGGGGATTAACTGAATTAAAAAATAAGATTATTGAATTATTTAATTTGGGTTCAATAGAAAGTAAAGATTTAACATATTTATCAAACGCACGACAAATTGCTATTTTTAAAAATGCTGATGCTGCTCTAAATAATGCTATTTTAAATACTAAAAATATGACTCCAATTGAAATGATTGATGTTGATATAAAACAAATTTGGGATTTATTAGGTGAATTAATTGGTCAAACTTATCATGATGAATTACTTGATGAATTATTTTCTAAATTTTGCTTAGGTAAATAATTATTGTCTAATTTAACTAGAAATAGTATAATAAAAAAGCCAAAAAAAGAGGTGTTAATATGAAGTATGATGTAATAGTTGTTGGTGGTGGACATGCTGGTTGTGAAGCAGCACATATAGCAGCTTTTATGGGTAAAAAAACTGTTTTAATATCAATGAATCAAAAAAATATTGCTGATATGCCTTGTAATCCATCAATTGGTGGAACAGCTAAAGGAATTATCGTCAGAGAAATTGATGCATTAGGTGGTTTAATGGGTAAAATTGCTGATATTTCTCATTTTCAAATTAAAATGTTAAATAATGCAAAAGGACCTGCTGTAAGAAGCTTAAGAGCTCAAGCAGATAAAATAACTTATCCTAAAAATATGTTAAATGCATTAGAAAATACTAAAAATTTAACAATTATAGAAGGTATGGTTGAAGATTTAATTATTGAAAACAATAAAGTTAAAGGAATAGTTTTTGAAAACGGTGAAAAATTAAAATCTGATGCTGTTATTTTAACTACTGGAACTTATTTAAAAGGAAATATATTACAAGGAAGTAATAATACACCATCTGGACCACACGGAGAAAGAAGAAGTAATTTTTTATCAGACAACTTAAAAAAATATGGTTTTAAAATATTAAGATTAAAAACTGGTACTCCACCAAGAATTGCAAAAAATTCTATTGATTTTTCACAAATGGAAGTAGAAAATGGTGATGATACTTTTTGGACATTCTCTTTTGATAATAAACCTTGTTATGATATTAATAAACAACAAAAATGTTATTTACTTTATACTAATGAAAACACTCATAAAATTATATTAGATAATCTTTCTAAATCAGCTATGTATGGTGGTTATGCTACTGGTGTTGGACCAAGATATTGTCCATCTATTGAAGATAAAATTGTAAGATTTAAAGACAAAGAAAGACATCAATTATTTTTAGAACCAGAAAGTATTTTTTATGATGAATGGTATTTACAAGGTTTTTCAACAAGTATGCCAGTAGATGTTCAGGAAAAAATGGTTCATAGTTTAAAAGGCTTAGAAAATTGTATAATTACAAAATATGCTTATGCTATTGAATACGATGCAATTGATCCTTTACAATTAAATCCTTCTTTAGAAACTAAAGTCGTAGAAAATTTATTTACAGCTGGACAAATTAATGGAACAAGTGGTTATGAAGAGGCTGCAGGTCAAGGAATTATTGCAGGGATTAATGCTGTTTTAAAATTAAATAATAAAGATCCTTTTATTTTAAAAAGAAATGAAGCATACATTGGAGTATTGATTGATGATTTAGTAACAAAAGGCACAATTGAACCTTATAGAATGCTTACTTCACGTGCTGAATATCGTCTTATTTTAAGACATGATAATGCTGATCTAAGACTTAGAGAAAAAGCATATAGTGTTAAGAGTATTACCGATAAACAATATGAAAATTATATTAATAAAAAGAAGAATATTGATGAAATTAAATTATTATTAAAAAATAATAAATTAAAAATAAATAATGAGGTAAAAAATATATTTAATGAAAATAATTTTAATATTCCAAATTATTCAATGAGTTTTGAACAATTATTAAAAAGACCTGAAATTAAAATAAATTTTTTAAAAAATTTTATTAATTTAAATTATGACGATGATATTTTAGAAATTGTTGAAATTGATATTAAATATGAAGGATATATAAGTAAAACATATAAAGAAGTAGAAAAAATGAATAAACTTGAAGAGAAAAAAATACCTAAAGATATTGATTATGATAAAGTTATAAATTTAGCTAATGAAGCTAGACAAAAATTAAAACTAGTAAGACCTATTTCAATAGCACAAGCAGCTAGAATTAGTGGAGTTAATCCTTCAGACATAGCAATATTAACTGTTTATCTAAAAAAGGAGTATGGAAAAAATGAATAAAAAGGATTTTATTGAATATTTAAAGAAAATTAACGTTGATATTGATGAAAAAAAATTACAATTATTACAAAAATATTGTGATTTTTTATTAGAATATAATAAGACTACTAATCTTACAGCAATAAAAGATGAAGAAAGTGTTTATTTAAAACATTTCTTTGACTCTTTAACAATAGATAAATATTTAAAAAATGTTAGTAATTTATTAGATATTGGTACTGGTGCTGGATTTCCAGGAATGGTAATAGCAATAATTCATCCAGAAATACACGTTACATTATTGGATTCAAATAATAAAAAAATTAAATTTTTAGAAGAATTAATTAAATTACTTAGAATAACTAATGTTTCACTAGAATATAATCGTTGTGAAGATTTTGCAAAAAATAATAAAGAAGTATTTGATATTGTTACCTCACGTGCTGTTGCACAACTTAGAATTTTATGTGAACTTGCTTTGCCTTTATTAAAAATTAATGGTATTTTTATTGCTATGAAAGCAAATATAAATAATGAAATAGAAGAAGCTAATGATACTATAGAAATATTAAATTCTAAAATAATTAAAAGAGATTTATTTAAATTACCAATTGAAAATAGTAACAGAGAAAATATTTTAATTCAAAAAATAGCTAGTTGTTCACATGTTTATCCTAGGGAATATAATAAAATTATTAAAAATCCTCTTGTAAAAAAAGAATAAATAAGATAAAATTAATAATAGAATATGGGGCTGATTAGTATGAATATGGAAGAAAAAATTTTGCAAATTCCTATTGAGGACATTATTCCAAATAGATTTCAACCTAGATTAACATTTGATGAAAAAGCATTGCAAGAATTGTCTAGTTCTATAAAACAACATGGAATTATCCAACCTTTAGTATTAAGAAAACTTGGAGATAAATATGAAATAATCGCTGGTGAAAGAAGATTTAAAGCTGCTCAAATGGCTGGCTTAACTGCAGTACCTGCTGTAATTTCTAATATTGATGATGATAAAAGTGCTGAAGTTGCATTAATTGAAAATATTCAAAGAAAAAATTTAACTGCAATTGAAGAAGCTAAATCTTATAAAAATTTACTTGACCGTGGATATTTAACTCAAGAACAATTAGCTGAAAAACTTGGAGTTTCACAATCAACTATTGCTAATAAATTACGTTTATTGAATTTGGCTGATGAAGTACAAGATGCATTACTTAATGAAAAAATTTCTGAAAGACATGCTAGAGCTCTATTAGCATTACCAACTAATGAAGATCAAATCAAATGGTTAAATAAAATATTAACTGATAGATTGACAGTAAGACAATTAGATATTGAATTAAAGAAATTTTTAAATAATAATGATGAAGATGATGGAGCTGATATACCTTTAGTAAATTTAACTCCTAATATTGATGATATCAAAGAAAATGCTTTAGATATAAATCCGGTACAAGGTCTTCATGACATTGAAAGTATGTTAAAACCTTCTGTGCCTGGAGAAAAAACATATAATTTAAATAATAAATTAGATAATATTGAAACATTAGATTTAGATGATAATAGTATTCAAACCCCTGTAACTGAACAAGTTAAGCCTCAAAATAAATTTTTTAACTTTTTGGAAGATGAAGTTGCAAATATGAATGAAGAAGTATCTATTGATGATGTATTTAACAAACAACCTGATATAAATATTGATAATATTCAAAATACTCCAACAAATGATATTATTAAAAATACTAACAATGAAATTAATAATATTGTTAGTAATGAAGTTATTGATAGTAATATTTTAGAAAATAATGGTGTCACTATTAATAATAATGAAGACATTGTTGATAATACTATCAATTTAAATAATATTGAAACAAATAATATAAATTTTAATGATAGTTTAGATAATAACATTTTAAATTCTAATGAAGTTTTAAATACACCAGTTATTGAAAATAATCAAGAATTAAATACTTCTGATAATTTAAATGATATTGAAAATAATACTATTAATAATAACTTCTTTAATTTTGGAATGAATCAAAATAATGAAAATAATATATCCGATAATATTGTTAATGAAAATGATAATTTAACAAATAATAATACTATTGAAATTATTCAAGAAGTCAAAAATGATGATATATTTGATCCAATGAGTATGGTAAATACTCTTGAACCAGATTATCAAGAAAAAATTGAAGAAGCACAAGGAATTGATTTAAAAACAGCTATTAATGAAATAAGAAAAACAAAAGATGACTTATTAAATAAAGGATTTAATGTTAATATTGATGAAGCTGATTTAGGAGATTCTTATACTATAACAATTAATATAATTAAATAAGATGTATTTATAATATCTTATTTTTTTTATATAATAAACATGAGGTGATTAAATGAAAGTCTTAATAACTGGAGCATCAAGTGGAATTGGTAAAGATATGGCCTATTGTTTTGCTAAATTAAATTATGATTTGATACTTGTTGCACGAAGAAAAGAATTAATGGAACAAATAAAAAAAGATGTCAATGTTAATGTAAAAATTATTCAAATGGATTTAACAGATAAAAATAACTGCTTTAAATTATATGATTTATTAAAAGATGATAATATTGATATACTAGTTAATAATGCTGGTTTTGGTTTATTTGGAATGTTTTATAAAACTGATTTAGACAGAGAATTAGAGATGATTAATCTAAATATAACTGCAACTCATATATTAACAAAATTATTTTTAAAAGATTTTGTTAAAAGAGATTATGGATATATTTTAAATGTTTGTAGTAGTGCAGGATTTATGGCAGGACCACGATTAAATACTTACTATGCTACTAAAAATTATTCACTTAAATTAACAATGGCAATTTATGAGGAATTGAAACATATGAAAAGTAAAGTACACATAAGTGCTTTATGTCCTGGACCTGTTAATACTGAATTTAATAAAGTTGCACATGGTGTTTTTAATTTAAATGAAGCAAACAGTAACTATATTGCAAAATATTCAATAAATAAAATGTTTAAAAATAAATTGTTGATAATTCCACAATTTAAAATTAAATTAGGAATTTTTGCATTAAGATTTTTACCTTATAAACTTCAATTGTGGATAACTTATCATATTCAAAAGCGCAAAAATACTGGATCTTTTTGATGTTTCAACATTATACACATACCTGTTGATTATTTTTATTAACAGGTTTTTATATGTTTATAATAAAATTTGTGGAAAATGTTGATAAGTGTCTTTTTTTGCGATATTATAGTAACTAAATATGTGGAATAACTGTTGATAATGTTGTTTATAAAAATTTTATACTTTAATTTTTTCAACAATTAAGCTACAATTAATTTATGGAAAATAATCGTTAGACTGTGGGGTGAGGAAGTTGATGATTGATAATGTTTGGAACGAGTTTATGGCAAAACTTGAAAAAGAACTGGCTCCAACTACATTTAGAACTTGGTTTAAAGATATTAAACTAATAAATAATTATAATAATAAATTAACTATTCAAGTACCCATGGAGATACATAAAAGTATTTTAAGAGAAACATATGGAAATCTAATTGAAGATACACTTTTTAGTATAACCAATGAAAACTATGAACTTAATTACATTACAGAAGCAGAAAATGTTGATGCTTTAACTGAAGTTGTTAATGAAATAGAACAAGCTAATGAAGTTTGGGATACTAATTTAAATAAAGACCTTAATTTTGATAATTTTGTAGTAGGTTCATCAAATCGTTTAGCATATGTATCAGCTATGTCAGTTGCTGAAAATCCAGGGAAAATTCATAATCCATTATTTATTTATGGAAAAAGTGGCTTAGGAAAAACACATTTGATGCATGCAATTGGAAATTATATAACAGAACATAGTCATAAAAAAGTATTGTATACAACTAGTGATATGTTTATGACCGATTATACGGGAATTGCTGATATTACTAATTTAGATAACCAAATTGAATATGCTAATAATTTTAAAAATAAATATCGTAATGTTGATGTATTAATAATAGATGATATTCAATTCTTAGTAGGTGCTGAAAAAACGCAACAAGAATTCTTTAATACCTTTAATTATTTACAACAATCTAATAAACAAATAATAATTTCATCTGATAAGAGTCCTGATGATTTAAAAAAATTAGAAGAACGACTTAGATCTAGATTTATGTGGGGATTACCTGTTGATATTTATCCACCTGATTTTGAATTAAGATGTGAAATAATAAAACAAAAATTAAAAAATACAACACTTGCTAATATGATAAATAATGATGTTATAGAATATATTGCAAATTCTTGTACAAATGATGTAAGACACTTAGAAGGAACAATTAATAGGCTTATGGCTTATACCGCTATGATTGTTCCAGAAAAAATAGATGTAGAATTTGCAAATGATGCTTTAAAAGATTATTTAAATAAGAATATTTATTCTAACAATAGTATAGAAAATATTCAAAAAGTAGTAAGTGATTATTATAATATTACTGTTGATGATTTAAAAGGAAAGAAAAAAAGTGCCAAAATAACATTTCCAAGGCACGTTGCGATGTATTTATCTAGAATGTTAACAGATGAATCCTTTCCTCGAATAGGATTAGAATTTGGTGGAAGAGATCATTCAACAGTTATCCACAGTATCAACAAGATAGATACAGAATTAAAAACTAACATGGAGCTAAAAAAAGCGATTGATGATATAAAAAATATGTTATAAACTAAATCATGTTGATAAAAATAAAAAAATAAAACAATTTATCAACACGCAAAATATGAAAAAAAGACTGTATTTTTAAGAAAAAATAGAGTTATCAACAATATTAACGCTATTATTATTGTAATAAAAAGAAAGAAGGAATAGAAATGAAATTTACAATTGAAAAAAATGTATTATTAGAAAATTTAAACAATACTATAAAAGCAATATCAAATAAAAATGTAATACCTATATTAAATGGTATAAAATTTGAATTAACAAATAAAGGATTAGAACTTACAGGTAGTGACAGTGAATTAACAATTAAAACATTTATTGATAAAAAAGAAATAACTAATATTGAAAAAGAAGGAGTAGTTATTATTCAAAGTAAATATATATTAGATATTATTAGAAAAATGCCATCTGATTTAATAAACTTTGAACTTGTTGATAATGTTAGAATTAAAATATACACAGATAATAACCAATATAGTTTAAATTGTTTAGATGCAAAAGAATATCCAAATGTTAAATTAGAAGAAAATAAGTATCCAATAACTATTAATGGAGATGTTTTAAAATCTATCATTAATCAAACTGCTTTTGCTATTTCTAATCAAGAATTAAGACCATTACTTACAGGATTAAATATTAAAATTACTGGAGATGTCTTAGAATGCATTGCAACAGATTCATACAGATTGTCAAAGAAAACTATTAAATTAAATAATCCAGTTGAAAATGATATCAATATTGTCATACCTGGTAGAAATATTATTGAATTAGAAAAAATAATTACAGATGATGAAATAGTAGAAATTCATATTTTTAGCAATAAAATATTATTTAAATATAAAAATTTAATATTTCAATCAAATTTATTAAGTGGAACATATCCAAATACAACTAATTTAATACCTACAGAATTTGAAATTAAATCAACAGTAAATTTAAATACTTATTTTGATGCTGTTGATAGAGCTTCACTTCTTACACAAGGTAAAGATAAAAATATTGTTATTATGAAAATTGAAAATAATAATATGACTATTAATTCTTATGCATCAGAAATAGGAAAAGTAGAAGAAAAATTAGTTGTAAATTCATCAGAAAATGCATCAATCAATATATCTTTTAGTTCTAAGTATATGTTAGATGCTTTAAAAGTATTTAAATCTGAAAATGTTAATATTTTATTAAACAATGATGTTAAACCAATTATTTTAAAATCAGAGGATGACGATAGTTTAATTGAATTAATATTACCTATAAAGACTTATTAATAAATAAGTTTTTTTTTTTCGACAAAATATTTAAAAAATATATGTTATAAGATAAATAATTTATTTCAAGAGGGGGTGAAATATATGGATGAATATGAAATAAATGAAGATACATTAGCATTAATTTCTTTAGATGATAAAACAAAGGTATTTGAAAAAGATAAAACATTTACAGTATTAAGACAAACGAATTTAATAATGGAAGATAGTTGTGCATATTTTGGCAGTTCATTAAGTGGAAGACAAAAAGGAACTCAAAATTTAATTGGTGTTTCTTATAAAGCACCAATTATAGTTGAAGAATCTAAAAATATCATATTTTTTCCTACTAATTCTCCAAGACAAAAGAAGTGTAATTGGATTTCTTTAAACAATTTAGAAAGATATTATAGTAAGAATGATAAGATAGTTTTAGAATTTAAAAATCATCAAAAAATAATGTTAAATTTATCTTATGGAATTATTGATAATCAAATACTTAGAGCAACACGTTTAGAAGCAGTTTTAAGAGGTAGAAAAGTGCAAAAAAGCTTTAAAAATAATGAATAATTTGGTATAATTAATAGTAGGTATAGGAGTATGTAAAAGCCTACTATTTTATTATATGGTCATAAAAGAGTGATAAAAATGAAAATTATTAATTTAAAACTTACAAATTTTAGAAATTATGAAAAATTTGAAATAACATTTAATGATCATTTAAATTTAATTTATGGAAACAATGGAATGGGCAAAACAAATTTAGTAGAAGCAATAAGTGTACTTGCTTTAACAAGATCATTCAGGGCGGTTGTTGACAAAAATTTAATTTTAAAAAATAAAAATGTTTTAAAGATTGAAGGAAATATTAAAAATAATTATGAAAATAACTATAAAGTTATTATTAATAATGAAGGAAAAAAAGTTAAAATTAATAATACAAAAGTTCCTAAAATTAGTGATTATATTTCTAAAATAAATGTTGTTATTTTTAGTCCTGATGATTTAAAAATAATAAAAGATACTCCGAGTATTAGGAGAAAAAGTATCAATATTGCTATTTCTCAAATAAATATTTCTTATCTTCAAAATTTAAATAATTATAATAAAATTTTGAAGCAAAGAAATGCTTATTTAAAAACAATGGCAATTAATGCTAATACTAGTAATGAATACCTAGATATTTTAACTAGTAAATTGATAGATTATGGTTTAAAAATTTATCAAGAACGAAAAAAATATTATGATCTTATGAATTCTTTAATTACTAAAAATTATTTAAAAATAACTGGTAGTAATAATTTAACAATTTCATATATTTCTGATTTTAACGATAAATCGAAAGAAGAATTACAAAAAAATTATAAAAATTTATTAAAAAAAGACTTAATTCTTGGTAAAACGTCATTTGGAATTCATCATGACGATTTAGAATTTTATTTAGAAGATATGAATTTAAAAATATATGGAAGTGAAGGTCAACAAAAAAATGCCATTATTTCATTGAAACTATCAGAAATAGAAATAATAAAAACAATTAAAGGAGAATATCCAATATTAATTTTAGATGATTTATTTAGTGAACTAGATAATGAAAAGATTAATAATATTATAAAAATATTAAATGATGAAATTCAAACTTTTATTACAACAACAAATATTGAAAAAGTCGATAAAAATTTAATTAATAATTGTAAAGTAATAAAAATAAACAGTGGAGAAATAGAGGAGGAAATTAATTATGAATAATGAACACTATGATGCTTCCGATATTCAAGTTCTTGAAGGTTTAGAGGCAGTTAGAAAAAGACCTGGTATGTACATTGGTACAACAGATGTTAAAGGTTTACACCATTTAGTATGGGAAATTGTAGATAATGCTATTGATGAGGCTTTAGCTGGTTACTGTAAAAATATTGAAATTATTATTAATAAGGATAATTCTATAACTGTTAGAGATGATGGACGTGGTATTCCTGTTGGTATACATGAAAAAACAGGTTTATCAACAGTTGAAACAGTTTATACAGTTTTACATGCTGGAGGAAAATTTGGCGGTGGCGGATATAAAGTATCTGGTGGACTTCATGGTGTTGGAGCATCAGTTGTTAATGCATTGTCATCTTGGGTAACTGTTACAGTATATAAAGATGGAAAAATTTATGAAACAAAATTTGAAAATGGTGGGAAAATTGTTCAAAATTTAACAGTTATTGGAGAATGTGAGCCTAATAGAACTGGTACACATGTAACATTTAAACCAGATCCTAATATATTTGATACTGATATATATGATTATGAAACATTAAAAGTAAGAACAAGAGAATTAGCTTTCTTAAATAAAGGATTATCATTAACACTAAGAGATGATAGAGATGAAGAAGATACAACTGGTGAACATTTTTTATATGAAGGTGGTATTTCTGAATATGTTAAATTTATAAATCAAGGAAAAACTCCTGTACATGAAGATGTTATTCATTTAGAAGGAGAAGAATCAGGAGTTCAATTTGAGGTAGCCCTTCAATATAATACTAGTTATAATTCAAATATTTATTCTTTTGTTAATAATATCAATACTCATGATGGTGGAACTCATGAAGAAGGTGTTAGACGTGCACTTACTAGGCTAATTAATAATTATGGTAGAAAATCAGGATTATTAAAAGAAAAAGATGAAAACTTAACTAATGATGATGTAAAAGAAGGTTTAACAATGATTGTTTCTTGTAAACATCCAAACCCACAATTTGAAGGTCAAACAAAAGGTAGATTAGGTAATAGTGAAGTTAGAAAACTTGCTGATAATGTATTTGCTGAAGGTTTTGAAAGATTCTTAATGGAAAATCCAGATGAAGCTAAAATTATCGTTAATAAAGCAATGTTAGCTTGTAGAGCACGTAATGCAGCAAAAAAAGCTCGTGAAATGACAAGAAAAACAGAACTTTCACAAACATCTTTCTTTGGTAAATTATCTGATTGTAAGAGCAAAGATCCATCTATTTCTGAAATATTTATAGTCGAAGGAGATAGTGCCGGAGGATCTGCAAAAGAAGGAAGAGACTCAATGACTCAAGCTATTCTTCCTTTAAGAGGTAAAATATTAAACGTTGAAAAAGCAAGATTAGATAAAGCACTATCAAATGAAGAAATAAGAACAATTATAACAGCATTTGGTACTGGAATTGGTCAAGAATTTGATTTATCTAAATTAAGATACGATAAGATAATAATAATGACCGATGCCGATGTAGATGGTTCTCATATTAGAGTTTTATTATTAACATTATTCTACAGATTCTTTAAACCTATTGTAGAGGCAGGACATGTTTATGCAGCACAACCTCCTCTATTTAGAATAACTCATGGAAAAACAAGAAAATACGTACTTACTGATGAAGAAAAAGAAAATTATTTAAATAGTTTAAATGATAAAGATAGATCAAGAGCTGAAATAACACGTATGAAAGGTCTTGGAGAAATGGATGCCGAAGAATTAAATGAAACAACAATGGACATTGAAAAACGTGTTTTAAGAAAGATAACAGTTGATGACTGTATGGCAGCTGATGCAATGTTTACAAAACTTATGGGTGAAGAAGTTGAACCTAGAAGACAATTTATTGAAGAAAATGCCGTATATGTTAAGAATTTAGACATTTAGGAGGTTTTATAATGAATACTGAAGAAGAAAATAAATATAGTGGAACTTTTCATGAAAGAGATTCACATGATTTAAATGACATAGTTCAAGAAATTAAAGATTCATTTCTAGATTATTCAATGAGTGTTATTACATCTCGTGCGATTCCAGACTTAAGAGATGGCTTAAAACCAGTTCACCGACGTATTTTATGGTCAATGTTTGAAACTGGAAATACTCCAGATAAACCTCATAGAAAATCTGCAAAAACTGTTGGAGATGTTATGGGAAATTACCATCCACATGGAGATTCATCTATATATGATGCATTAGTAAGACTTGCACAATGGTTTAATCAAAGATACACAATGGTAGATGGACATGGTAATTTTGGTAATATAGATGGTGATGGGGCTGCTGCAAGCCGTTATACAGAAGCGAGACTTTCTAAAATTTCTTTAGAAATGTTAAAAGATAT
This sequence comes from Bacilli bacterium, assembly GCA_016297695.1. Lineage (GTDB taxonomy): Bacteria > Bacillota_I > Bacilli_A > RF39 > UBA660 > RUG14121. The sequence goes on along the minus strand of JAEDGC010000008.1, from coordinate 28,829 downwards.
AAGAAAAGAAACTGTTGATATGATGCCAAACTTTGATGAAACATCTCCAGAACCAACAGTACTACCATCAAGATTTCCAAATGTTTTAGTTAATGGTTCAATGGGAATAGCAGTTGGTATGGCTACAAATATTCCTCCACATAACTTAGGAGAAGTAATTGATGGATGTATAGCATATATTGATAATCCAGATATAGATACAGATGGATTAATGGAACACATTAAAGGTCCAGATTTTCCAACTGGAGGTATAATTCTAGGAAATAGTGGTATTAAAAAAGCATATGAAACAGGTAAAGGAACTATTACTATTAGATCTAGAGCTGAAATAGAAGAAGTTGGAAATCATCATCAAATTGTAGTAACTGAAGTTCCATATGGTGTAAATACTATGGAATTAAAAAATAAAGTTGCTGAATTAGTTAGAGATAAAATAATCGACGGTATTTCTGATTATCATACAGATTTAGTAAAAAATGGTATAAAAATTACAATAACTCTTAAAAAAGATGCTAATCCACAAGTTGTATTAAATAATTTATATAAACATACTAGTTTTCAAGTAAATTATGGTATTAATATATTAGTAATTGATATGAAAACTCCTAGAACTTTAGGATTAAAATCAATTATTGCAAAATATATTGATCATCAAAGAGAAGTTATTATTAGAAGAACAAGATATGATTTAAAAAAAGCAGAAGAAAGATTACATATTTTAGAAGGTTTAAAAATTGCTTTAGATAATATTGATGAAGTTGTAAAATTAATCAGAGCATCAAAAAGTGATCAAGAAGCTAAAGATGGATTAATAACTAGATTTGGATTGGATGATATACAAGCTCAAGCAATATTAGATATGAGATTGCGTCGTTTAACTGGTTTAGAAAGAGATAAAATTGAAGAGGAAATAAAACAGTTATTAGAATTAATCCAAGATTTACGCTCAATTTTAGCATCTAGTGAAAAAGTAGATGGAATAATAAAAGAAGAAATGCTTGAAATTAAGGATAAATACTCAGATGAAAGAAGAACAACTATTGATATGACTGCCATTGAATATATCGAAGATGAATCTTTAATTCCTGAAGAAAATGTAATGATTACTTTAAGTCATAATGGTTACATTAAGCGAACAACATCCGATACATTTAAGACTCAAAATCGTGGTGGTGTTGGTGTTAAAGGAATGGGAACAAATGAGGAAGATTTTGTTGAACATATAATTAATTTATCAACACATGATTACTTATTATTCTTTACTAATAAAGGTAAAGTCTATCGAATGAAAGGTTATGAAATACCTGAATTTAGTAGACAATCTAAAGGATTACCTATAATTAATTTATTACCTGTTGAAAAAGAAGAAAAAGTAAATTCAATGATTAATATTTCTAAAGAAGATCCTGCTAAGTACTTATTATTTGCTACTAAAAAAGGAATCATTAAGAAAACTGCAATTTCTGAATTTGAAAATATTAGAAATAATGGTAAGATAGCTATTAATTTAAAAGAAACTGATGAGTTAATTGGTGTTAAAAAAACGACTGGAGAAGATATGGTATTATTAGGTTCTTCTGGCGGTAAAATGGTTAAATTTAATGAAAAAGAGCTTAGAGTAATGGGAAGAACTGCATCAGGAGTAAAAGGTATCAATTTAGACAGTTCTGTTTGTATTGGTGTAGAAATAACTCATGAAGATGATAAAATAATTATTATAACACAAAAAGGTTATGGAAAACAAACAAATGTTTGCGATTTTAGAACTACACGTCGCGGCAGCAAAGGAGTAAAAGCATTAAATATAACAGATAAAAATGGAACTTTAGTAGCATTTAAAATTGTTAACGATAATCAAGATATTGTTATTGTTACCGATCAAGGTGTTATAATGCGTATGCCATTAGATCAAATAAATACTTTAGGAAGAGCTACGCAAGGTGTTAGATTAATTAGATTAAAAGAAGAACAACAAGTTGCTGCTATTAGTTTAGTTGATAAAGTTGAAGAAGATAATTTAAATAAAGAAGCAATTAATGACACTAACACTGAAAATTTAGAATAATAAAAAATGAAGTTTAAAAACTTCATTTTTTATGTAATACATCCAATGTTTCACGTGAAACATTGATAATGTAATTAATTAAAAAATAAAAAATTAAAGTTAATGTTTCACGTGAAACATTAACTTTTACAAAAAATATAATAATCTTTATTTATAAAAAAATATAATATTTAAAAAAATAATAAATAATAAAAAAATGAATATTTTAAAATCAAAATATTTTTATATATGTTTCACATGAAACATTAAAAAAATTTGAATTTAATATTAAATATGTTAAAATTAATATGTGCAACAAATATATTGTAACCTGGTCAGAATCGGAAGATAGCAGCCATATCAGTCCCTGTTTGTGTGCACTTTTTTTATGGTGGTAGAAATGAATGAAAAAATAATACAAAAATTAGTAAAGCTTTCAGAAAAAGCAAAAAATAAAAACGAAGTTCCAGTGTCAGCAATAATTGAAAAAAATGATAAAATTATATCATGTGCATACAATAAAAGAGAAAAAAATAATGATGTATTAGGACACGCAGAAATTATATGTATAAAGAAAGCTTCAAAAAAATTAAAAACATGGAAATTAAACGGTTGCAATTTGTATACAAATTTAAAACCATGTTCCATGTGTTTAGAAATAATAAAACAATCAAGAATAAAAAATGTTTACTATATACTAGATAAACCAAAAACAAAAAAAGAATTTAATGAAACAAAAATAATAAAGTATAATAATTCACAAATAGAAACAAAATTTCAAAAAAAATTATCTGACTTTTTTATAAATAAAAGATGAAACAAATGTTTGTGTTAAAAATATGTAAAAAAATAAGAAACTATGATATAATTATTAAACAGGGTGATTTTCATGGAATACAAAGTTTTATATAGAAAATATCGTCCAGATAACTTTAAAAATATCGTTGGACAAGATTATATAATTACAATACTAAAGAATGCTATTATTAATAAAAAAATCGCACATGCTTATATATTTAATGGACCTAGAGGAACGGGAAAAACAAGTACTGCAAAAGTATTTGCTAAAACAATAAATTGTGAAAATCCAATTAATGGTGAAGCTTGTGGAAAATGTAATTCATGTATAAACATAAAAAATAATCCTGATATAATTGAAATAGATGCTGCCTCTAATAACGGAGTAGATGAAATAAGAGAATTAATAAATAATATAAAAATAGCTCCATCTTACAGTAAATACAAAGTTTATATTATCGATGAAGTTCATATGATGACACAAAGTGCATTTAATGCATTATTATTAACATTAGAAGAACCACCAGAACATGTAGTATTTATTTTAGCAACAACAAATATTGAAAGTGTTCCAATAACAATTTTATCGCGATGTCAAAAATTTGATTTTAAAAAAATAAGCGATAACATTATAAAAGATAGAATTGATTTTATCTGCAAAACTGAAAAAATTAATATTACACAAGATGCAATAGATGAAATAGCTTATTTATCAGAAGGTGGTATGCGTGATGCTTTAAGTATTTTGGATCAATTATCATCCGATAAAGAAGAAATAACAGTTGATTTAATCATCAATAATTTTGGATCAGTACCAAATATAGTAATAGATAATATTATTGAATCACTAGATAATAATAATTTAGATTTATTAAAAGAAAATATAAATAAAATGAGATTTAGCAATGTAGATTATAAAATATTTATAAAAAAATTAATTGATAAGTTATCACAAAAAGTATTCGATAATAATAATTTAACAGTTGATAAAATAAAGAATATAATATTTGATCTAGTTGAAGTTATTAATAATTATAATATTAATATAAATCCTTTTATTTTAATAGAATTAACTTTATTAGAATATATTAATTTAGATACAAAAGAACAAAAAACAGACAAAATTATTTCCCGGGAAATAATTTTTGAAGAGAATTCTAATAAAAAAGAGCAAGAAAAAATATTAGAAGTTCAAAAAAATGAAGAAATAAGTAAGATAAAAAATATAAGAATTAATAATTGCTTTGTAAATGCAAAAAAAGAGTATTTAGAAAAAGCTAAAAAGCAATTAAATGAATTAATAAAAAATAATTCTGAAAATTCTTTTTTTACTTCAATGTTAATTGATTCTGAAGTAGTAGCAGCTTCGAATGAAATATACATTCTAACTAGTAAATTAGAAAGTATTGTAAATTTAATTAATTTAAATAAATCATTGATTGAAGAAAAATTAGAAAAAATAAAAGTAATTGGATTAACTAGTGAAGAATGGATTGAAGAAAAAAAATCATATATAAATAATATAAAATCTGGATATATTTATAAAATGATAGAAGAAGAAACAAAAAATATTGAAGATCTTCAACCACATGATATTGTTAATGAATCATTAGAAAATATAGCAGAACAATTATTTTCTAATGATAAAATAGAAATAGAATAAGAAAGAAGGAATAAAATATGAATATGCAAAAATTAATGGCAGAAGCTCAAAAATTACAAAGGGATATATCAAAAAAACAAGAAGAATTAGAAAGTACTATTTTTGAAGGGAATTCAGAATGGGTTGAATTATCAATGAATGGAAAATATGAGTTAAAATCTTTTAAAATTACATATGATAATGATATTTCTTCAGATGATAAAGAAATGCTTGAAGATATGATAAATATTGCTTTAAATGATTGTATTAAAAAAATAAATGATAAAAAAAATAAAATGATGAGTTCATATGGTTCAATGGGTGGATTATTCTAATGATTTATCCTAAAAAATTAGAAAATTTAATTGAATCATTTAAAAAATTACCAACAATTGGTGAAAAAAGTGCTGAGCGACTTGCTTTGGCAACACTAGAAATGTCAACAGAAGATGTTGATAATTTTTCAAAAAATTTAATATATGCTAAAGAATTGGTTAAATGTAGTATTTGTGGTAATTTATCAGATAATGAAATTTGTAGTATTTGTAGTGATGATAGTCGTGATAAAAATATTATTTGTGTTATCGAAGATTCAAAAAGTGTTTTTACATTTGAAAAAGTTGGAAATTTTAAAGGAACATACCATGTTCTTAACGGATTAATTTCTCCTAAAGATGATATAGGTGTTGATGATATTAATTTATCTTCGTTAATTAGAAGAATTGATGATTTAGAAAAACCAGAATTAATTTTAGCTTTAAAATCGTCAATGGAAGGTGAAACCACAATCCTTTATATAAAAAAAATATTATCTAATAAAGATGTTAAAATATCTCGTCTTTCATATGGAATACCAATGGGTGCCGAATTAGAATACTTAGATGTAATAACTTTAGATAAAGCATTAGAAGATAGAAAAATAATTTCTGAATAAATTTATTTATAAAACATATAATTAGTTGAGGATGATTATATGTTTAAAATAATAAAAAAAGTAGTAAAAAAAATAATATTTTCTTTTGTTGTATTATATGGATTAAATGTAATAGTATCGTCTATAAATATATTTATACCAATTAACATTTTTACTTTAGCAATTGTTTCAATACTAGGTATTCCAGGATTATTATCATTAATTTCAATTTTTTTTATAATTAGCTGAGGTGGTTTTATTTGGAAGTAGTAAATGGGTTAAAACATATTGAAAAATCTTTTAATGAGAAAAAACTTTCTCATGCTTTTTTGATTGAAACAAATAATTTTGAAAAATGTTTAATTGATTTAAAAAAAATAATAAAAATAATTAATTGTAAAGAAAAATATGTTGATAAATGTGAAAATTGTAATTTATGTTATCAAATAGATAAAGAAACATTACCAAATTTTATAATAATAAGTCCTGATGGTTCAACAATAAAAAAAGAACAAATTCTAGATTTAAAAGATAAAATGTTAACAAAACCAATATATTCTAAATATAATACTTATGTAATTTTAAACTCTGAAAAATTAAATAATTCTTCAGCTAATACAATGTTAAAATTTATAGAAGAACCTGAAGAAAATTTAATTGGTTTTTTTATAACCAATAATAAAGAAAATATAATTGAAACAATAAGAAGCAGATGTCAATTAATTTATCAATATTATGATAAAGAAGAAGAAAATTTAGATGATGAAAAGTTAGAATTTGTAAATGATTACATAAAAAATATTGAACTAGATAATAAACATATAATATTGTATAATAAAAATATCTTGATGGAAAAAAATTATACAAGAGAAGAACTAATAAAAATATTTCAAAAAATATTTGATATCTATGATAATGCTTATCAAAATGTTGAAAGTAACAATTTTGAATTTTTAAAAAAACAAGAACCTATAAAACTTATAAAAAAATTAAAAATTATAAATAAATACATAGATAATTTAAATAAAAACGGAAATATTAATTTGCTTCTAGATTCTTTTGTAATTGAAATGGGGCATGTTTAATGAAAATATATGGTGTTAAGTTTAATGATAAAGGAAAAGTATATAATTTTAAAGCAGAAAATTTTGAATGTCCAATTAATGTAACTGTAATAGTAGAAACAGAAAAAGGATTGCAATTTGGTAAAGTTGTTAGTGAAATTGAAAATATAAAAAACTATGATAATTTAAAGGATATAATAAGAATATCAACAAAAGATGATTACAAACAATATTTAGATAATTTAAAAGAAGCTTCAAAGGCATTAAAAAAAGCTAAAGAAACAGTAAAAGAATTAAATTTAAAAATGAATATTATTGATGCAAACTTTACATTTGATAAAAAACAATTACTTTTTAATTTTTATGCTGAAGAAAGAATCGATTTTAGAGAGTTAGCTAAAAAACTCGCTAGTGCTTATAAAACAAGAATTGAATTACGTCAAATAGGAGCAAGAGATAAAGCAGAGGAAGTTGGAGGTATAGGAGTTTGCGGAAGAATTTTGTGCTGTACAAATTTTTTAAAACAAAAAGAATCAGTAACAATGAATATGGCAAAAAATCAAAATATAGCTCTTAATCCTTCAAAAATCAATGGACTTTGTGGTAGACTTTTATGTTGTCTTGGTTATGAAGATGAACAATATACTTATTGTAGAAAAAAATTACCAGAAATAGGTCAAACAATAAAAACTGAATATGGTGAAGGTACGGTTAAAAATATTGATATATTGAATAAAAAATATGATGTTGAAATTGATAATGAAATTCACAAGATAAAAATAGAAGATGAATATGAAAGTAATTAATGATTTATTTGATTATGATAATTTTAAAATAGTTCAAAACGATCAATTTTTTAAGTTTTCAATAGATTCAATACTACTTGCTGAATATATAAAAATAAATAAAGATGATAAAAAAATAATTGATTTATGTACTGGAAATTTACCAATTCCTTTAATATTAAAATATAAATATTGTAATAATTTAGCAATTGATGCTATTGAGTTACAAAAAAAAATATATGAATTGGGTTTAGAAACATTAAAAATAAATAAAATTAAAGATATTAATTATGTAAATGGTGATGTAAAAAATGCTAGTAATTATTTTAAAAATGATTACTATGATATAGTATCTTGTAATCCTCCTTATTTTAAAAATAGCTTAAAAAATTCAAATGACGTTAAAACTATTGCTAGACATGAAATAAAAATAGAATTAGAAGATATTATCAAAATAGCATCTAGTCTACTAAAAAATAATAAAACTTTTTATATGGTTCATGTACCAAATAGAATTGATGAAATTATATTACTTTGTAATAAATATAATATGAATGTTAAAGAATTATGTATTGTAAATAATACAAATAATAAACCAATATTAATTTTGATAAAAGCGGTTAAAAATTCAAAAATTGGTTTAAAATTAAAATATTTAAATGGTGCAAATAATTTAAAAAGTTATAAAAATGTATTTGAAGGTGATAATAAATGAAACTTATAGTTGGATTAGGAAATCCTGGTAGTGATTATGAAAATACTAGACATAATATTGGATTTATGGTTTTAAATAGTCTTCTTCAACAAGAAAATTGGAAAGCAAAATTTGATAGTTTATATGTTAAAATTGACGATGTTATATATTTAAAACCACAAACATATATGAATAATTCAGGTTTTGCTGTAAAAAAAGTTGTAGATTTTTATAAAATTAAACATGAAAATATTTTAGTTATTCAAGATGATTTAGATTTACCATTTAATACTTTTAAATTGAAGAAAAATTCATCATCAGGTGGACATAATGGAATAAAATCAATTATTGAATTATTAAATACAAATGTTTTTTGTAGATTAAAAATTGGTATTGCACATAATAAGAGTATGGATACTAAAGATTATGTTTTATCAAAATTTAATTATCAAAATATTTTAGATTTGAATAATAAAATGTCTTTGTATCATGAAATAATAAAATATTTTATAGAAAATGACGCCGATAAAACAATTAGTAAATATAATTCAATGAGGTAAAATATGAAATTTTTAGATGATTTTAAATATGAAAACGACATTGTAATACAGGGTTTAACTAAAGAGTTAAACATTTTTTACGTGTTAAATTTATTTAAAAAAACTGAAAAAAATATTTTAATAGTAACAAGTACCTTATTTGAATCAAACATGTTATTTAAAAATTTAAAAACATATATAGATGATGTATATTTATTTCCTATGGATGATTTTTTAACTAGTGTTGCAATAGCCGTATCACCTGAATTCAAAGTAAAAAGATTAGAAACATTGGATAAAATTAAAAATAATAAAAGTATAGTTATAACTAATTTAACGGGATATTTAAGATATTTACCAGATGTTAATGTAAATGAAAAATTAAGTTTAAAATTAAAAAAAGGATTGCAAATTAATAGAGATAAACTAGAAGAAATATTAGATAAATATGGTTATAACAAAGAAACTTTGGTAACAACAACTGGAGAATATGCAATAAGAGGATATGTAATTGATATATTTTTAATAAATGAAGATCATCCAATAAGAATTGAATTTTTTGGTTCCGAAATAGATTCAATTAGATATTTTAATGAATCTACGCAATTATCCATTAAGTCAGTTGATGAAATAAATTTAACACCAAATAAAGAAGTAGAAACTCCTAAAAATAGCAGTATTTATGATTATTTAAATAACCCAATAACAATAATTTATAATAATAGTCAAATTGAAAATAATTATAAAAAAATGCTTGAAGATATTATGAATTATAATAATGAAATTAAATCAGATAAAAAATATATGTTTAATTTAGAAGAAATAAATCCAGAGTATAAAATATTTATTAATACATTTGAAAATGAAAATAGTAAAAAAGCTATTAATTATTCTAGTAAAGAAATTGAAAATTTCAATTCAAATTATGAAAAATTAAAAGATTTTGTTTATAGTAAATTATTGAAGAAAAACACTGTAATTTTTTGTTTATCTAAAGAATCACAAATAAAAATAATAAAAGAATTATTTCCTGAATCATCGGTTGTAAAAAATATTTTAGAAAATAATATTAATATATTAAATAAAAAAATTAATAATGGATTTGAGTATAAGAATTATGTTGTAATAAGTGAATTTGATATTGAACAAATTCATGATACTCCAATAAAATACAAAAATAACTATCATATTGGTAAAAAAATCAAAGATATTGATTCTTTGTCACTTGGAGATTATGTTGTTCATCGTCAACATGGTATTGGAATTTATAATGGAATAATTACATTAAATACTAGTGGTTTAAAAAAAGATTATCTTCAAATTAATTATAAAGATAGTGATAAAGTATATATTCCTGTAGAAAAAATTTCATCGATATATAAGTACAGTGATAAAGATGGTATAAAACCTAAAATAAATAAATTAAATTCAGTATCGTGGGCTAAAACTAAACAAAGTTTACAAAAGAAGATAAGAGATATTTCTGAAGAATTAATAAGATTGTATTCTATTAGAAATAGTATTAAAGGGGAAGCTTATATATCAAATGAATTAGAAGAACAATTTGCTCAAGAATTTGAATATGAATTAACAAATGATCAAGAAAAAGTAATAAAAGAAATATATAGAGATTTAAATAGTTCAGTTCCAATGGATCGCTTACTTTGTGGAGATGTTGGCTTTGGTAAAACAGAAGTAGCTTTTAGAGCAATATTTAGAACAGTTTTAAATAATAAACAAGTTTGTTATTTATGTCCTACAACAATTTTATCTAAACAACAATATGAATCAGCATTAAATAGATTTAAAAATTATCCTCTAGAAATTGCTTTATTAAATAGATTTACAACACCAAAGGAAGTAAAAAGAATAATTAATGGTTTAAAAGATGGAACTATTGATATAGTTTTTGGAACACACAGATTATTAAGTGATGATATTGAATATAAAAAATTAGGTTTATTAATTGTTGATGAAGAACAACGTTTTGGTGTAACACATAAAGAAAAAATTAAAAAATATAAAAATGATGTAAATGTTTTGACATTATCAGCTACACCGATTCCAAGGACATTAAAAATGGCAATGTCTGGGTTGAGGGATTTATCTGTAATTGATACTCCGCCGGTAAATAGATATCCGGTTCAAACTTATGTATTGCAAGAAAATGATGTAATTATTAGAGATGCAATATATAAAGAGTTAGGTCGTAGTGGTCAAGTATTTATTTTATATAATAAAGTAGAAACAATCGAAAATGAAGTTAGAAAAATTCAAAAATTGGTACCAGAAGCTAGAATTAAATATGCTCATGGAAAAATGAGTAAAAATGAACTTGATGATATAATGACAAAATTTACAAATTATGAATTTGATATTTTAGTGTGTACTACAATAATTGAAACAGGTATAGATATTCAAAATGCAAATACTTTAATAATAATTGATGCGGATTATTTTGGACTTTCTCAACTATATCAAATACGTGGAAGAGTTGGAAGAAGTGACAAAATAGCTTATGCATATCTTTTGTATAATAAATCGAAAGTATTAAATGAAACATCTATAAAAAGACTTCAAGCAATAAAAGAATTTACAGAACTTGGAAGTGGTTATCGTATAGCAATGAGAGATTTATCAATCCGTGGTGCTGGAGATATCATTGGTAGTGAACAAGCTGGCTTTGTTGATACAGTTGGTATTTCACTATATATGAAAATGGTTGAAGAAGAAATAAAAAAATTAAATGGAGAAAAAGTAGAAGAGGAAATTGATAAACCAGCGCTTGTAAATGTTGAAACGGCTATTGATGATAATTATGTAAATGATGAAGAATTAAAAATTGAAATTCATCAAAAAATTAATGAAATTGATAGTTATGATAAATTACTTGAAGTGAAAAAAGAATTGGAAGATAGATTTGGTAAAGTAGATGAAAAATTAGAAATATATATGTATGAAGAATGGTTTGAAAAAATATCAGAAGATTTAGATATTAATAAAGTTGTTCAAAATGATCGATTTATTGAGATTGAAATACCTGAAAATATTTCCTCTAAAATAAAGGGAGATAAATTATTTTTAGAATCATATAATATTAATCCTAATTTTAAATTTAAATATTTTAATAAAAAAATAATAATTTCATTACCAATAAAAAATCTTGAAAAACATTTTTTGTATTATTATGTACCTTTATTAAATATTATTAAGAGCGATTTGCAGTTATAGAAAATTATATCCTGTATAAACTAATATTATGAATGGAGGAAACTCTTTAATGAAGTCTACAGGAGTAATAAGAAGAATAGATGAATTAGGAAGAATAGTAATACCAAAAGAAATAAGAAAAAATTTAGGAATAAGAGAAGGAGATAATTTAGAAATATTAATTGAAAATGATAAATTACTACTACAAAAGTATTCTAAAGTTTCAAATTATCAAGAGGAAATTAAAAATATAATCAATAATATATCTAAATCTTTTAATGTAAATATTAATTTTTATGATAGAGAAAAAATCATATATTCATCAAATAATAATTTTGAAAAAATTAATATAAAAAAATATATTAATGATATTATTAATGAAAGAAAAGAAATGACAGTTGAATTAGAAAATTATAAATTTTTTTGTAAACCTATAATATTATTGTCTGATGTCATTGGAATATTAGTATTTGAAATAAATAATAATATAAATGAAATTAATAAAATTGCTGATTTTCTTTCTAACTTTATAATAAATAAAATAGATATTTCTTGAAATAAAATATAATACATGATACAATAACGCTGAATTTAGCGATGAAAGAAAGAGTAAGTTAATTCAATTTATTAGAGAATTCCTGTTTTGGTGAAAAGGATTATTTTGATTAACTGAACATGGTTCTGGAGTTAAAACGTTTAATTCGCGTTAAGAATAAAGTGTATGATAAATTCATAAACTAAGGTGGTACCGCGGGTTTTTCTCGTCCTTAGATTTATGAATTTTTTTATTAGAAAGAAGGTTAAATAATGGAAAATAAAGGAAAATATTATATTTCTACAGCTATAGCTTATACATCTGGAAAACCACATATAGGTAACACATACGAAATTGTTCTAGCAGATGCTATTGCTAGATTTAAACGTTTAGAAGGTTATAATGTTTATTTTCAAACAGGTACAGATGAACATGGAGAAAAAATTGAATTAAAAGCCAAAGAATCAGGAGTAACTCCTCAAAAGTTTGTTGATAATGTAGCAATAGAAATTAAACGTATATGGGATGTAATGAATACAAGTTATGATAAGTTTGTAAGAACTACAGATATTAATCACGAAAAAGTAGTACAACATATATTCAAAAAAATGTATGAAAATGATGATATATATAAAGGAGAATATAAAGGATTATATTGTACTCCATGTGAATCTTTTTGGACTGAATCACAATTAATTGATGGAAAATGTCCTGATTGTGGAAGAGTTGTAGAAGAAAAAAGTGAAGAAGCATACTTTTTTAGATTATCAAAATATCAAAAAAGACTAGAAGAATATATTGAAACACATCCTGATTTTATCCAACCAGTAGCACGTAAAAACGAGATGATAAATAATTTTATTAAACCAGGATTACAAGATTTATGTGTATCTCGTACATCATTTAAATGGGGTATACCTGTTGATTTTGATTCAAAACATGTAGTTTATGTATGGTTAGATGCTTTAACAAACTATATTACAAATATTGGTTATGATATAGATGGTGGAACTTTAGAATTTAAAGATAAATGGCCTGCAGATTTACATTTAATTGGAAAAGATATAATTCGTTTTCATACAATTTATTGGCCTTGTTTCTTAATGAGTTTAGATTTACCAATGCCTAAACAAGTTTTTGGACATCCTTGGTTAATAATGGCTGATGGAAAAATGAGTAAGTCAAAAGGAAATGTTGTATATGCCGATGATTTAGTAGAAGAATTTGGAGTAGATGCTGTTAGATATTATTTTTTACATGAAATTCCTTTTGCATCAGATGGAGTATTTACTAGAGACCTACTTATTGAAAGAATCAACGGTGATTTAGTTAATATTTTAGGAAATCTTGTTAATAGAACGGTATCAATGAGTTATAAATATTTTGATGGTATAGTAGAAAATTCTAATGTTACAGAAGAAATAGACAATGATTTAATTAATTCAGTAATCTCATTAAACAATAAAGTAACTAGTAAAATGAATGAACTTAAAGTTGGAGAGGCAATTGAAGAAATTTTTGAAACATTAAGAAGATGTAATAAATACATTGATGAAACTATGCCATGGAGTTTAGCAAAAGATGAAAGTAAGAAAGATAGATTAAAAACAGTTTTATACAATTTACTTGAAAGTATAAGAATATGCGCTGTTTATCTTCAAGCTTTTATGCCAGAAACAGCTCAAAAAATATTTAATCAACTAAATACAAAAATAACAAATTTAGAAAGTACTACAGAATTTGGACAATTAGAACAATCTATTAAATTAAATGAACAATCACATTTATTTGATAGGATAGATACAAAATAATTATTATTTCCTGGAAAATTATTTTCCGGGAAATATTTTTTGGTAATAGAATTGAGGTGGGAAATAATGTTTACAGATACACATTGTCATTTATATAAAGAGTATTATAATGATTTAGATATAATTTTAAAACAAGCAGAATCTAATAACGTTAATAGATATATTGTAGCAGGTTGTAACCAAAAATCCAATGAAGAAGTTATAAAGTTAATTAATAATTATTCAAATATTTATGGTACTTTGGGAATACATCCAGAAGATGTAGAAAATTATAATGAAAAAGATTTATATTTTATAGAAAAAAATTTAAGTAATAAAAAAATAATAGCTATCGGTGAGATAGGACTGGATTATTACTATACAAAAGAAAATAAAGAAGAACAAATTAAATTATTTGAAAGACAATTAGCAATAGCTGAGAAATATAATAAACCTGTTGTAATTCACAGTAGAGAAGCAACTCAAGACACAATTGATACACTAAAAAAATATAAAGTAAATGGTGTTATTCATTCTTTTAGTGGTAGTTTAGAGGTAGCAAAAATTTATATTAAAATGGGTTTTTTAATCGGAGTAAATGGAGTTATAACATTTAAAAATAGTAAAGTTAAAGAGGTTATAAAAGAACTTGGTTTAGAAAATATAATATTGGAAACAGATTCTCCTTATTTAACACCTCATCCATATCGTGGTACCCAAAATTCTCCTAAGTATATTTTAAACATAGCAGAATTTATAGCAAATTTATATAGTGTTGATCTTGAAAAACTTGCAAAAATTACCAACGATAATATATCTCGTATTTTTGACATTTAATTTATATTATGTTAAAATATTAGCTACAATACAAAGAGGTGATAAGATGAATAAAAAATTGCTAAAAAATACTTGCAAAATAATTCGTCTTTTTATTGTAGTAGTTATTATATTAATTGTTGAAACTTCATCAAAAAAATATGAAACAAAAGTAGAAAGTGTTAATGAGAATAGAACAATTAATTTAACTACAATGGCATTAAAATTAGAAGAAGAAATATCTAATGATTTATATGCCACTAAAGATACATATACAGGTGATTTAACTGGATATACTGCAGATTGTCCATTATGTTCCGGAAGATTGGCATGTGCTCCAAATTACGAAGTTTTAAATGGAACAGAAACATATCCAGATAATTCATATGGCACTGTTAGAATTGTTGCTTCAAGTAAAAATTTACCTTGTGGAACAATTATAAGATTTAATAAGCAAAATATTTCTAATGACCCAATTATTGCAATTGTACTTGATAGGGGTGTCCTTGGAAATGATATTGATTTACTTTCAAATAACTATGAATATGCAGTTAGAACTATTGGAAGATCTTCAATAAGTTATGATATACTAAGAACTGGGTGGTAACCTAGTTTTTTTAAGAGGTGATTAAATGCAAAATTTAAAAGCAAAGAAAAGTTTAGGACAAAATTTTTTAAAAGACGAAAATATTTTAAATAAAATAGCTAATTCAATAGATACAAATAGGGATTTAATAATTGAAATTGGACCAGGGATGGGAGCTTTAACTAAAAAATTACAAAAGAAAAATTCGTATGTTCTTGCATACGAAATAGATGAAAGAACCAAAGAATATTTGCTTCCTTTAGAAAATAACACAACAAAAATAATTTATAGTGATTTTTTAACAAGTAATATTCAAAAAGATATAGAAAGCATTAATTATAAATTTAATAATATTTACGTAATAGCAAATATCCCTTACTATATTACTACACCAATTATAGAACATATAATAAAGGAAAAGTTAAATGTAAAAGCTATGACATTACTAGTTCAAAAAGAAGTAGCAAATAGATTTAGTTCTAAACCAAAATCAAAAGAATATGGTGCCATAACTGTATATTTAAATAATTATTTTAATATAGAAAAATTATTTGATGTAAAAAATACTTGCTTTAATCCAGTACCAAAAGTTGATAGCGCTGTTGTGAAATTTATAAAGAAAGATGATATTTTTGAAGATTCAAAATTTTATAAATTCTTAAATATTTGTTTTGCCCATAAGAGAAAAACATTGAAAAATAATTTAAAAGACTTTGAATGGAATAAAGTAAAAGAAATATTAGAAAAAAATAATATTTCTGAAAATTGTCGTGCAGAAGAATTAGATTTAGAAATATTTAAAGAAATCTTTTTTGAAATAGGTAAATAAAATAATTTTTAGGCATATAATATATTGGTGATACAAGTGGATATCAAAAAAGGAGATTATGTTTCTAGAAAAAGTTATAATAATGACATAATTTTTAAAGTTATAAATATTAAAAATGGTGTATACTATTTAAAAGGTGCTGATGTTAGATTATATGCAGATAGTTTTATTGAAGATTTGATTAAAGAAGAAATTAAAGCAAAAAATGAAGAAATTTCCACAGAATTAAAAGATAGTAATTCAGATAGAGGAGATTTTTTTTATTTACCTGCAAGAATATTACATATTGATGGTGACAGTGAATATTTAGATAGATGTTTAAAATATTATAAAAATTTGAATGTTTATGCTGTTGGTAAAAAAATAAAAGAGGATAAAATTTTTACAGAAATTACCCCTCTACTTGAAGAATATAAACCTGATATTGTAATTATAACTGGGCATGATGCATTTTACAAAAAAAAGGGTGATATGAAAGATATAAGAAATTATAAAAACTCATTAAACTTTGTAAATGCAGTTAAAATGGCTAGAAAATATGAAAAATCTCATGACAAACTTGTAATTATAGCTGGTGCATGTCAAAGTGATTATGAAGAGTTGATAAAAGCTGGAGCAAATTTTGCATCAAGTCCTAAACGTATAAATATTCATGCACTTGATCCAGCAATTATTGCTGCATCACTAGCTTTAACAGAACGAAATAAAGAAATAGATTTATTAGAATTATTAGAAAAAACAAAATATGGAAAAGATGGTATAGGTGGTTTAAAAAGTAATGGTTTAATGTTTGTTGGATATCCAAGATAAGAAAGGAAAAACATGAATATCGATGATGTTAAAAATCAAATAAAAAATAATTTATATAGAAATATAGAAATTAAAGTATTTGGAATGAGAAATAAAAATTCAACCTATGTTGGATATATTTCAAATGTTTATCCAGCATTATTTACCGTAAGAATTAATGGCGTTGATAAAAGTTTTAATTATGTTGATGTTCTTACTGGTGAAGTAAAAATAAAATATTATTAAATCTTCTTGCAAAAATTTGCACATATTGATAAAATAATATTAAGTTAGATAACTTTAGGAGGAGTGGTGTTATGGAAATTACATCAGTAAATGTACACAAAATTGAAAAAGAAGGAAAAAGAATTAAAGGTATAGCTACAGTAGTTATAGATAATTCATTTGCTATTCATGATATTAGAATAATTGAAGGAGATAATGGATTATTTATAGCGATGCCTAGTAGAAAAACACCAACTGGAGATTATAGAGATATTGCTCATCCAATTAACCCAGACGTTAGAAAAATGTTCGAAGATGCAATTTTTGAAGAATATAACAAAGAAGATTCTGAAAATTAAAACTCATATTTATGAGTTTTTTTTAATATCATTTAGTAGGGTGATAAAATGCAAAATGACAATGTGTTAATAGGTAACCATGAAGTTAAAATGACAGATAGAAAAACTATATATTTAACAGGTATAAAAAAAATAGTGAGTTTTGATAATGAAGAATTTTTAATGGAAAGTAATATGGGTGTTATTCTTTTAAAAGGTGAAAGTTTAGAATTAAATAAACTAGATACTTCAGATGGTAATGTTAAAATAAAAGGAAAAATAAACAGTATGTCTTATGTTGATGGTAAACAAAAAAATAAGGATGAAAGTTTGATAACAAAACTATTTAAATAATGGATAATATTTTACAAATTATTACTTTTATATTTTCGTTTATTTATGGTTTTTTCTTTTTTTATCTTGTAGAAATAAATTATTTAATAAATAAAAAAAACACTAATTTTATTAAATACTTGAATAATACAATATTTATACTTGATATGGTTTTAATTTATGTGATAATAAATTTTAAGCTAAATAGTGGTTACTTTCATATTTATTTCATAATTACTATAGTACTAGGTTATTTGATTGCAAATTATACACAAAAACATGTAAATATGTTAATTAAAAAATTGAAAAAGAGAAAAATAATGTTATAATCATATTGAGAATGGATGATTATAATGAAAGGTAAAATTACAAAAAAAGTAAAAAGAAGATTATTTTTTCAAACAGTATTTTTGTTTATTTTAGTTTTTACATTGATTTTTAGTGTATTTAATGATTGGTCTAAAATATTTCAAAATAAGAAAAAAATAAATTCTTTAAATGAAGAATATACTTCATTATTAGAAAAAGAAGAATCATTAAATTCAGAAGTAACTAAATTGCAGGATCCTGATTATGTAGCTAGATACGCAAGAGAAAAATATATGTATTCATTACCTGATGAAGTAATTATTCGTATTCCAGAATAGGATAAACACGTAAGTGTTTGTCTTTTTTGAAAAAAATGATATAATATTTTAGCATTTTTTTGAGGTGATATAATGAATATATTTTTACAAAATTATAATAAAATGATTAAAGACATAGAAATACTGAAAAATATTAATTTCAATTTTAATTGTAATATTTCTTTAATTGGAACATCTGGTAGTGGAAAAACTTCTTTATTAAAAGTATTGGAACAGGAATATAATGTCCCAAGAATATATAAAAATTTTATGTTTTTACATTCTAGTATTGAAGATGAAATTAAATATTTAATTTTAGATACAAAACAAAAAAAAATAGTTAATGATTTATTAACTAATATAAATTTACAAATGAATCCTAATTTATTAAAAAACTCTGATAAAATTAAATTATGTATTTTAAAAGGATTATTAAACAATACTAATTATATTTCATTTGATAATATCCTCATATATTTAACTAAAAAAGAAAAAAATTATATTTTAGAATATTTAAAAAAAGAAAAAATTAATTTTATTATTGTTAGTAATGATTTAGAGGATTTACTTCAAACAGATGTTACATATATTTTAAATAATGGTGAAATAATCGCAACAGGTTCTTCAAGAAAAATACTACTTGAAGAAAAATTATTAAAAAGATTAGGTTTTACTTTACCTTTTATGGTAGATTTATCATTAAAATTGAAAGATTATAATTTGATTAAAGATATCTATTTGGAAAAAGAAATATTGGTGAATAAATTATGGAAATAAAAAAGAATAAGATAACAGCAATTTTAGGACTTGATATAGATTTAAATATTGATGAAGAAAAATTAGAATTAGATTTTTTAAAAAATATTAAAGTTATTGATTATCTACAAGAAAAATTAAAAAATGTTAATATAAAAAAAATAGAAGAAGCATTAAAAATTTGTTTACTTACTGATAATGATAAAGTTAAACCTTTAAATGTATTGTCTTCAAATGAAATAGAAAAATTAGAATTAGCTATTAAATTATTAGAAAATAGAGAGATGATTATATTAAGTGATTTTGAAATAAATTTTTTAAATAAAGAATTTAATTACTTTAAAAATTTATTTAAAAAAATGGTTACTAAATATAATAAGACAATTGTTTTTATAACAAATAGATTAGATAAAATAATGGATATAATAGATTTTATTTTAGTAGTTGAAAATAAAACAGTAATTATGGAATTAAGTTCTGATAATATTTATTATGATAAAATATATGATTATATTGAAAAACCTGAAATTATTGAATTTGTAAAATTAGCAAGAAAAAATCATGCTAAATTAGAAGATTATACAGATATTAATGAATTAATAAAAGGTATCTTTAGGAGTGTATAATGAGATATTTGATAAGTATTAGTTATGATGGTTCAAAATTTCAAGGATTTCAAAGATTAAAAGAAAACAATAGTGTTCAAAAAACTATTGAAAATGCTCTAACAATAATTAATAAAAAAGAAGTAGTAATAAAAGGTGCCGGCAGGACAGATAGAGGTGTTCATGCTTTAGATCAAAAAGCCCATTTTGATTTAGATATTAATATTAATCCTAAAAGCCTTAAAAAAGCCTTGAACGGTCTAGTTAAACCATATATATATATAAATGATTGTAAATTAGTAGAAAATGATTTTCATGCAAGATTTTGTGTTAAAGAAAAAACATATATCTATAAAATTAATTTAGGTAAATATAATCCAATATTAAATGATTATGTTAATCAAAATGTTAAAAATTTAGATATAAAAAGGATGAAAAAAGCAAGTAAGATTTTTATTGGTGTTCATAACTTTAAAAATTTTGTTAGCGGCCCAAGAGAAAATTATGATTGTATTATTTATAAAATAAAATTTAAGAAAAAAAATGACATTATAGAAATAGAATTTAATGGTAAAAGTTTTTATAGGTATATGGTAAGAAATTTAGTTGGGGCATTAATTGAGGTTGGAAAGCATAAAATTACTAGTGATGATATAAAGAAGATGTTAGAAAATTATAATGAGAAAATCACATTGCCTACAGCAGAAGCTTGTGGATTATATTTAAAACAAATAAAATATTAGGTTAAAAAGAATATTTTGTTGACTTTTAAAGAATAATCTAATATAATTTTAAATGGTACATTTTATTTTCGAAGTCTTTTAGACCCTGGGAAAGTCGAAGAAGAAATCGATTATGGAAGGAAAAAAAATATGAGTACATTTATGCAAAAAAAAGAAAATATCGAACGTAAGTGGTATGTTATTGATGCAGCTGGTCTTAATTTAGGACGTGTTGCTACAAAAGCTGCTCACATTTTGAGAGGAAAACACAAACCTACATATACTCCTCATGTTGATTGTGGAGATTATGTAATCATTGTTAATGCAGATAAAGTTAATTTGACTGGTAATAAGTTAAATGACAAAATGTATTATAACCACAGTGGATTTCCAGGAGGCTTAAGAGAAAGAAATGCTAAAACTATGATTGAAAACTATCCTGAAGAAATGATGGAAAGAGCTATTAAAGGAATGCTTCCTCATAATAGACTTGGTAGACAAATGGGTAAAAAACTATTTGTTTATAGAGGACAAGATCATAAACATGCAGCTCAAAAGCCAATAGAAATGAAAGTTGATTAGGAGGTTTAATTCATGAGTAAGAAACAAGTTTGGACAGCTACTGGACGTAGAAAACGTTCACAAGCACAAGTTAGATTAACAACAGGAACTGGTAAAATTACAGTAAATGGTGTTGATGTTAATGAATATATGCCATATGCTACTTTAGTAATGGATTTAAAACAACCATTAGTATTAACTGGTAATGAAAATAACCTAGATATTGATGTTACAGTTAAAGGTGGAGGTTTTTCTGGTCAAACTGGAGCTATTAGATTAGGAATCACAAGAGCTTTAATAGCTTATGATGCAAATACTGATCAATCTAGTGATGATTCATATAGAAAGATTTTAAAAACAGCTGGTTTTGTTACAAGAGATCCTAGAGTTAAAGAACGTAAAAAACCAGGTCTTAAAAAAGCTCGTAGAGCACCACAATTCTCAAAACGTTAGAAATTTTTTCCTCGTATTTTACGAGGTTTTTTCTTGCAATTTTATTAATATAAGATATAATATAAGCACGAATTAAATATATTTAAAGTGGGTGGGCTGTTATGGATATCATAAAAACTATTTTTAAACTGTCTTTTTTTATTTTAGGATGTGTAATGCTAGGAATATCATTTTTAATGATATCAGTAGGTTTTGATAGTTTTATTTGGTTTATCGGATTTTCATGTTTGTTTTATTTACTTAGTTATCAGTACACATTAATAGTAATAAAATGGTTGTTAAATAAAATAAAAAAATTATTTAAACTTGATAATAAAGATAAATGGGTTGATCTTAGGGGTATAAATATTTCTTATAATCACAATTTAAAAATGATTAAATTAAATAATAAAAACTATAATTATGATCAAATTGTTTCAATAGATTTAATTGCAAATTCAAAAAAAGTTACACTTAGCGAATTAAAAAAATTAGAAAACATAAAAAAACTTGAAGTTAAAATAGGAACAAAAGTTAAAAAAATAGTTTATCGTCACTTTAATTTTATTACAGGAAAAATTAGTGATAATAATAAAAAAATAGCAATAAATTCGAGTATTAGAGCTTATAAAAAGTTAAAAAAAGTGTTAAAAAATCAAAAAATTAAGTAATTTTTGTTGCTAAAAATATTTGATATGGTATAATACATAAGACGAAAGAAATACTATACTATGAATTTAGTATGGCGAAAGGAGAATATTAATGAAAAAGAACATTCATCCAGAAATGAAAGAAGTTACAGTTAAATGCGCATGTGGTGCTACATTTAAAACTAAATCTACAAAAGATAATATCGATGTAGAAGTTTGTAGTGAATGCCATCCATTTTACACTGGAGCTCAAGGTAGAGTTAAAAAAACTGGTAATATTGAAAAATTCAACAAAAGATATGGTATTAATAAAGATGAAAAAGCTGCTTAATAAAGTAGCTTTTTATTTTGTATAAAAATAAATATAATTATTGTTATAATATTTCTAATAATTCAGGAGGTTATATATATTATAATTCAAGAATTATTAAAAGTGTTAAATTGAATAAATTTAAGTCAAAAATTAAATAATGTGACATAAAAAATAACAATTATAATAATAAATTTAACAATGTAACTAGAATAACAATTATTTTTCGCTTTTTTTATGTATAAATGTTATAATACAAATAGAGGAGCAAAAAGATGAAAAAAATAAAATACTTATTTAAAAGAATATGTAGTATGAGTTTTAATCGATTATTTGAAACAGTTAATGATGTTCATAAAAAAACAGGAAAAAATAAACTGTTAATATTATTAGATATAATTTATTGTGGTTTAAAATATCAAGCTGGTTATGTAGATTATAATTTGTTTGAAATGTATAACATGAATAAGTATGAAAGATCTACAGTTATAACAAGAGGAATAAATAATGAAATTATAAGAAAATACAATGATCCAGAATATATGAAAATATTTAATGATAAAATAAAATTTAATAAAAAATTTGATAAATATTTAAAGAGAGATTGGTTGGAGTTAACTGGACAAAACTTAAAAGAATTCAAAAAATTTTGTGAAAAACATCAACAATTTATTGCCAAGCCTACAAAAGAATCTTGTGGTAAAGGTGTCGAAATAATTGATGGAAAAAATCAAAATATAGAAGAGTTATACAACAGTTTATTAAATGGCAGTCAAATTTTAATAGAAGAAATAGCACAGCAATGTAAAAAAATAAATGATTTACATCCTAGTTCAATTAATACAATAAGAGTAGTAACTTTAAAAGGGATGGTTGTTACTGCTCTGTTAAGAATTGGCAATAATAATAATCATGTTGATAATTTTAATCATGAAGGACTTTGTGTTCCTATTGATATAGAGGATGGAATAATTAAATATCAAGCCATTGATAAAAAAGGTAATTTGTATGAAAAACATCCAATTACAAATAAAGATATAATAGGATTTAAAATTCCTGAATGGCAAGAAGTAAAAAAAATATGTGAACAAGCTTCTTTAGAAATTCCACAAGTCGGATACATTGGGTGGGATGTTTGTGTAACACCAAATGATGTTTGCTTTATAGAAGCAAATGAGTTTCCAGGACATGATTTATATGGACTTCCACCACATCGTACAAATAACATTGGTTTATTACCAAAATTTAAAGAAGCAATGGAAAAGGAGATAAAATAATGAAAATAATTATAGGTTGTGATCATAGAGGAATAGAATTAAAAAATCAAATTGTAAACAATCTAAAAGAAGATGGATTTGAAGTTATTGAATCGTCTGTAAAAAATAATGAAAATGATGATTATCCAGATTTTGCATTTGATGTTGCAAAAAAAGTAAAGGATGGTAATTTAGGAATATTAATTTGTGGTAATGGAATTGGAATTAGTATAGCAGCAAACAAAGTTAAGGGTATTAGATGTGCAAGAGTAGTCGATGTAGATGATGTGTTTAAAGCTAAAACTCATAATGGTGCTAATATAATTGCTTTTGGCACTAATAATACTATTGAAAATGCAATGGAAATGGTTAATTTGTTTATTGCAACAAAATTTCCAACTGAAGAAAGACATTTAAAAAGAATAGAAAAAATAATAAAATATGAGAATGGAGAATATAATGAATTATAAAGTTTATTTATATGTTATATTTACTTTCTTATCAATTTATACTTTTAGTGCTTTAGATTATAGTAAAATTTTAAGAGTAAATAAGAATGTTGAAGCAAAAATATTAGTGTTCATACTTAGTTTTGCATTTGGATATTTGTTAACAAATTTTGTTTATGATTTTTTAGAATGTAGTAAATTATTTTAAGGAGAATATATGAAAAATAAGCTATTATTAGTTGTAGCACTTGTTTTAACTGTTATTTTAATAATTGAAATTAATTTACCTAAAAAAGAAAAAAAACTTTTAAATGAATCTAAGACTCAAGAAAAAATAAAGGTAAAAGATACAACAACTGGATTAATAGAAACAAAAGATTTAGAAAATTATGTAATCGGAGTGGTAGCTGCAGAAATGCCTGCCTCTTTTTCAATTGAAGCATTAAAAGCACAAGCGATAGCATCAAGATCATATGCCTACTACAAAATGAAGAAATCAAGTGGAAATTACGATGTTATTTCTGATATATCAAATCAAGCTTACATTACCGAAGAAGAGATGAAAGCAAAATGGCAAGAAAATTATGAGATTTATTATAAAAAAATAAAAGAAGCAGTTGATACTACAAAAAATGAAATAATGACATATAATGATGAAGTAATTGAAGCTTTTTATTTTGCAATGAGTAATGGTTATACTGAGGATGTTTTATCTGTATTTAATGAAGATTTACCATATTTAAAAAGTGTTGAATCAAAATGGGATAATGAAACTTTGAATAACTATATTGTTAATACACAGTTATCCACAGAAGAATTTATTCAAAAATTAGGAATAAACAGTAAAGATGTAGTTATCAACAGCCAAATTTATGACGATACTGGAAGAACAAAAGAAATCACCATTAATTCCACAGTTTTTAAAGGTACAGAATTTCGAAAATTATTAAATCTTAGATCTACTGATTTTCAAATATCATTAAAAGATAATATAGTAAATATAACTACTAAAGGATATGGACATGGTGTTGGTATGAGTCAATATGGTGCAAATGGCATGGCAAAAGAGGGATTCGAT
Organism: Bacilli bacterium; assembly: GCA_016297695.1. GTDB lineage: Bacteria > Bacillota_I > Bacilli_A > RF39 > UBA660 > RUG14121. Next base: position 3,454 of record JAEDGC010000008.1, on the reverse strand, counting down.
TGTTATACAATTTTAAAATATTATTATAAAGATATTGAATTTCAAAAAATTTAGTATAAATTTCCATTAATTGGTCAAACTTATTAGTAGGAAGGTGAGACCATGAAAAAAAGGAAATTAAAAGGATTTGTATTACCAACAGCATATGTAATTGGTGTAACATTTTTATTCTTAGGAATTATGTATGTTGGGAGCAATGTAGTAGAAAATACACTTGGAGATTATAAGTTTGTTACAGGACTTTTTACTGAAAATTTAACTCCAGTAGTGAATACTGAGGAACCAAAAGTATCAAAACCATTTAATAGTGATAAGGTAGAAATTAGTAAATATTTTTATGATAGAGATGCTGATGATACCAATAAGGAATCTTCAATAATCTACTATGAAAATACTTACATGCAAAATACGGGAGTTTTATATTCTTCAGATGAACAATTTGATGTATTAGCAACATTACCAGGTACAGTAACAAATATAAAAGATGATAATATTTTAGGAAAAGTTGTTTATGTTGAATATAATACAAAACTAACAGTAGTTTACTATTCACTAGAAAGCACGGAATTAAAAGTTGGAGATCAAATTGATCAAGATACTGTAATTGGTAAAAGTGGTTCAAATAAATTAGAAAATGCTAAAAAATATAGTTTACTAATAGAAGTTTATAAAGATGGCAATTTAATAAATCCTTTAGATTTTTATGAAATGAATGTTGATGAATTAAATAATTAATAAGGGAATATTATGAAAAAAATAGATTGTATTTTCTATTTAGTAGATAATTCTATATTTCTTTATAATTTAAAATCTGAAAATATTAAAAGATATAATCTAAGTAATTATATTTATAATGGTAGAATTGTAAAAGTTGGTTCATTTATAAAGAAAATTAATGAAATAATAAAACAAGAAAAAATTATTAAAATTTTTACTGGTCAAAAAGCTATAATAATTTATGAGCCTTTTTTGAAATATAATGATAAAAAAATTATTTTAGATTCTTTTGAACAGTGTGGTTTTAAAGATATAAAACTAATTAGCACTTTACAGATTTTACCTAAGAATAAAAATTATATTGAAATTAATGAAAATTATTTAATTTTATATAGTCAAAAAAAATATACATTAATTAATATAAATGAATATTTTAAAATAGAAGATATTTTAAAAAGAATTATTAGAAAAATTACAGATGAAATATTTTTACTTGGTATTAATGATAATATTCCTGAAATAGCTAATTTAAATAAAAATTTATTCTATCTAGAAGATAGTATTCACTATTTTCTGTATAATGTAAAAAAAAATTGACAAAAATTGCCAATTTTTTTGTTTGTTGTGATATAATGCTTACATGGTTAACATTTAGCAAATACAGGAAGTGAGATTATATATGATTAAAATTGTTATAGTTGAAGATGATAAAAACCAACAAGAGATAGTAAAGAAAGTTGTTGATAAAATAAAATTTAAAACAAATGAAGAAATTCAAACTGAATTTTTCACAGGTTATACTAAAAAATTACAAAATATAATAAATGATAATACTATTCATAAAATTTTCATTATGGATATAGAATTAGAAAATAATGCTAGTGGTATACAAATAGCAAAGAAAATTAGAGAAGACGATTGGGATAGTGCAATAATCTTCATCACTAGTCACGATAAAATGTTTGAAACCGTATATCGAAGTATTTATCAAGTCTTTGATTTTATCGAAAAATATCATGATATGTCTAAAAGATTAGAAGAGGATTTGAACGTAATATTAAGGAAAAAATTTGATAACAAAATGTTTATATATAGTAATAGATTATTTGATTTAAAAATTTATTATCGTTCTATACTTTATATTTATAGAGAAAAAGATGAAAGAAAACTGGTTATAGTTACAGACACAAACGTTTTTAAAATAGGATTGACTTTAAATGAAATGTTGAAATTGTTAGATAATCGTTTTAAACAATGTCATAGATCTTGTATTGTAAATGTAGAAAGAGTACATAAATTTAATTGGAATAATGGTACATTCCTTTTAGATAATAAAGAAGAAATAGCTCTATTATCTAAAAAATATAGAAAAGAGGTAACTGGTAAATGATAGAATCTATTGTGACATATTTTTTTCTTTTGTTAAATTTAATAACTTATTTAATTGGTTATCATTTTTTAACTAAAGAAAAAATAAAAATTAATATTTTTAATGTAATATTAATTTTAGTAATAACAATTATATCCTTAATGATTAGATATTATGGAAATTTATTTTTAATACTTTTTAGTAATATATTTTTCATATATATATTATTAAAAAAATTTTATAATTTAATTTTTTCTAAAGCATTATATTATGATTTAATATGTGTTATTATTTCGCTATTTTGTGATGCTTTTCTTTCTTTAATTATAAGTAATATGTATCTTCAAAATTATGAGTTACTTCAAAATAATTATTTTTTAAGAAATTTACTAAACATTCCTTTGTGCTTTTTGATAATTCTTATTACTCTATTAAAACCAATTAAAGTTTTATCAAATAATTTCTATGAAAAATTTATAAAAAAGATAACTTTTTCAAAAACTTTTTTAGGAATATTAACTTTATTAATCTTAATTATACTTATATCGTTTTGCCTTAATGTCTATAATAAAATTGGGAAAAGTGGTCACCTTTTAATTATCTTTGGAATTTTTTCTTTTACATTTTTATTCTTTGTAATTTTATATGTTTTGTATAAAGAATATCAAATTAAATTATTAAATAAGAATATTATAAAAGAAAACAAATACATTAAAGAGATAGCTAAGCAAGAAGAAGAGTTTAAACATAATTTAGTAAATAATCTTTTAGGTATTAAAACTGTTGGCAATAAAAAGGTTAACAAGCTAATCGATGAACTTATTTTGGAATATAAAACTGATTATAAAAATATTACAAATATAAATGATTTACCTGATGGAGTCTTATCAATTATTTATAAAAAAGCGTATGATGAAAATATCGCAAATTTAAATTTAGCAGTAGATAATTTATTAAAAAAAGAATTAGTTGATGTTCTTTCTCCTAAAAATTACAATCAGTTATGTACATCAATAGGTATTTTATTTGATAATGCTCTAGATGCAATAAAATCTTGTAAAGAAAAAATAATTGAGATATCATTTTCAGAAGATGATGATTTTATTTATTATGTTCAAAAAAATTCTTTTAATAATATTATTGATTTAGAAAAAACTGGAACAAAAGATTTTACTACTAAGAAAAATGGTCATGGAATTGGTCTTAATTATATTAATAAATTAAAAAAAATAGATGTTAAGAACACTATTATAAATAATATGTTTGTTACAAAACTAAAGATAAAAAAATAAAAATGTAAAATTACATTTTTATTCAGAGTGTTGACAAAGTTCAATACTCTTTTCTTTTTCTAAGATATATTGTATA
>JAEDGC010000114.1 GCA_016297695.1 Bacilli bacterium | reverse complement strand
AATAAAAATTGTTGAAAAAAAGGTTTTATTTATTTTTTATTGAAATTATATATAAATTGTTCAATAAGGAGGAGTATAAATGAAACGTATAATTAGTTTTAAAGAACTTTATGGTAGTGAAATAGCAACTTATGAAGTGGACGGAAAACATCCAGGTGATGCTTTGCAAAACATGGAAAATAAACTTTGCAATGAAATTGCACCATATAATACTTATTCATTAAAAAACTGCAGAAATATTGACAAGAGAGCTACAAAGAAAACACTTCACTTTAAAAATGGTGATAATACTTTAAGTTATGTTATACAAGTAAAAGAGGCTGATTGCTAAAAACAAAATAGAAATTAAATTGGAATAAGAAGACTGATTTTAAAAGAATCAGTCTTTTTTTATATAAGGAATTTTTGGAGAGAAATAATAAGGTGAATTTTTAATAAGTGGTGTCAAAACTTATACATATTGACATAATTTGAGAGATTAAGTTATTATGAGAAAGAAAGGGAAACCAAAACATAGTGCCAAAAATTGTAGGCATTTAAAAGTAAAAATAGAGAGGTAAAAATGATATACGGATATTGTAGAGTTAGTTCAAGAGGTCAGTTAGAAAATAACTCTTTGGATTTACAAGAAAGAGAAATTTTAAATAGATATGAAAATGCAGTTATTTATAAAGAACAAATTAGTGGAATTAAATCTGAAAGACCAGTATTTAATGAAATTTTAAATAAATTAAAAAAAGGTGATACATTAGTAACAACTAAGCTAGATAGGCTGTGTAGAAGTACGAAAGAGGGATTAGAGGTTATTAAAGATTTACAAGAAAAAGAAATTAACATACATATACTTAATATGGGGCTTATTGAAAATTCTCCTATGGGAGATTTAATTATCACATGTCTTTTGGCTTTTGCTCAGTTTGAAAGATCCATGATTGTGGAGAGGACTTCTTCAGGAAAAGAGTTGGCCAAACAAAGTGATGACTACAGAGAAGGAAGACCTAAGAAGTTTACTAAAAAACAAATTGCACATGCTTTAAAACTTCTTGAGACGAATTCTTATAAAGAAGTTGGACTTATGACTGGTATTTCAAAAAGTACCTTAATTAGAGCAAAAAGAGAAAAGATGAAATTAGAAATAGAAAATTAAAAGTTTTAATAGTTTTAGAATAAATTCTAAACAAATTTACAACAAATTCACGATAAATAGTTAACAATTGGTTGATAAATTGTTGTAGAATTGTATAACGAATGACAGACAATTTATATAACAAATAGATATAAAAATAGAGGATAATAGCCATTAGTATTGCATTAATGTAACACCATTGGCCATTGTCCTCTTATTTATTTCTCTTTTTACTTTTAACTTCGTATTGAGCAGCCTTTTCAGTTACATCAAAACTATCTGGTAGATTATTTCTAGTAACTCCAAGAGGCTCTTTTATAATACTCATAAGAATTTTATTGACAGTTGTATTTTTTTCAAATGCTATAGCCTTTAATAAATCTAAATCTTCTTTATTAAAATAAATACTCATAGGAACTTTTTTAGTGCTAACTTCTTCACTTTCCATATTAAGTAGATTTAAAGATTCTTTTTCGAAGGTATTTTTCACCATCTCATTGACTTTAGATTTATAATTTTTTTTACTTAAAACAACTTCTTCTTTTTCATCGTTTAAAAATTTATCAAGACCCACTATAACACATCCTTTTCTTTTAATTCTTCTATCACTTCTTTAAATTCGTCCCTAACTTTATGGGATTTTTTTATTTTTCTGCAGTAATCTTCAATATCCATTTTGTTAAGTATGGCATTTTTTATAACTGTAGTGTCAGATATTTTTGCATTAATTAAATCCTTTTTGATATGATCAAATTCATTTAATTTATCCCAAAAAATATCTCCAGTTGATAATTTTCTAGAAGTATAAGAATTTATTACAACAGCTCTTTTTGCAGTGTTTTCCATTTCCATATCTTCTAAATCTTGATTGTATTTTAGATAAAATAACTCGCATCCCCTTATACTTGCAATATCTTGATATGCTATTGGAGTTATGATTGAATCGGAGCATAACATGAAGTTTCTAGCAATTAAATCATAAGAAGGAGATAAATCAATAAATATGTAATCGTAATCTTTTAGACTTTCCACATTATTTTTAAACCATCTCCAAACAGATTTTTCACGATTTGTTTTAGTAGTTAAATACTCAGATAAAACAGATAAAGATAAATCTGATGGGATAATGTCGATGTTTTTGTATCTTTCACAAGGTGATTTTATAATAAGATCTTCTGCTGATATATTGTCAGCCAGTCCATCAAACATGGTTTTGTCATTATGTGAAACTTTATATAAAAACTGAGTTAAGTTTGCTTGAGTATCTGCATCTATGATTAAAACTTTAGAGCCCTCTTTGCTAAGTGCTATGGCACTTAAAATAGTTAGAGTAGTTTTACCAACTCCACCTTTTACATTGAAAAAACTTACTATTTTCACTTTTTCATCTCCTTATATGTAAAAATATATAATAAATTGTCTATAATTTGTTAACCATTGGTTAATAAATGGTAATGAATTTGTATTACAATTTCTTATCAAATTATCTTCTTATATAGAATTATATTATGTAACAAAAAGTTTTTCAATAAAAAGCGAATATAATCGGAGAAAAGAAAAACACTACTATATACAAATTAAGCTGTAAAACAAATTTTTACAGCAATTACTCAATAAATGCTGTATTTATTTATAAATTTTTTCAATAAAATAAATCTATTTGGCATAATAGAGTGTGCAAGAAGAAAAATTTATTATAAAATATTTCTATAAGTAAAGTACTAAAAATTAAATAATATAAAAAAGGAAGCAAATATAATGACTGAAGATATAAAGTTAACACATATGACAAAAACAGCAGGCTGAGCGGCTAAAATAGGTCCTGGGACCCTTGCTCAAGTTTTGGGCAATTTACCAAAATTTCATGATGAAAATTTATTAGTAGGTGTGGAAACAAGTGATGATGCAGCAATTTACAAAGTAAATGATGAGCTTGCACTTATTCAAACACTGGACTTTTTCACGCCAGTTGTAGATGATCCATATTTATTTGGACAAATAGCAGCAGCAAACTCTTTAAGTGATGTTTATGC
>JAEDGC010000113.1 GCA_016297695.1 Bacilli bacterium | reverse complement strand
TTCGTTCTGGTGAATACGGCAACATTTTGAATCATCATTTTCCTTGATATCATTGATGTTCCCAATACCAACATTTATGTTCTCGTATAGACCAGAACGAATATTCTGGTCTATACAGGAACATTTTTGATTAAAAGAAATTTCATCACTTTGTAATGAATTCACATCTACTTTTATAGTAGGTTTTTCTTTCTTTTCATATAAGTCTAATTCTCTATCAATTATGTCTGTATTAAAGTTGAAATATACTACCATTCTTACATGTTTTCTATTATTATTTACTTTAGTTATTTCAATTCTATCAATTAATAATTTAATTAGATGTGGTAGTTCATTCTTAATATCTACCTTCTTTGTTAAAGCTTTGCTTAACTCATTCATTTTTTCATTCATTTTTTTGATTTCTATTTCTTTATTATCTATCCTTTTTATTTCTTCTTCAAATTTAAATATTTGTTCATTGAATCCATCATTTCTCTTTTTGAATTCAACATCACTTATTAATCCTTTTAAACTTAAATCTAATAATTTATCTTTTTGTCTATTTATTAAATCTATTTCTTTTTCTAAATCTTTTGAACTTTTATTATTTGAAATACTTTCAACTATATTTTTATATTCAGTAATAACTTGATTTAAATAATCTTTTTTATTATTTATAAAATCATCAAATATTGATATAAATATCTTATCTAAATAAGATTCTTTTAATATTGGTGATGCACAAGCATCTACACCATTTACTTTATAATTTTTACAAGACCATGTTGGATTATTTGCTCTATTACTTCCAGCATTTCTGATATATATATGATCACAATGAGTACATTTAATTTTACAAGAATACTTAGAATGTTCTAACATTTCTTCAGTATTTAAAATATGTCTTGATGGCAATTTCTTTCTTTTCTCATGTAAAGCATTTGCTTTATCCCATAATTCTTCTGATACAATTGCAGGTATTCTTTCATCTTTTTCAATTATTTGTCTAGACTTATCTACATTAACTTTTTTATGAGTTTTATAATCTTCTACTTCGGTAAGTCTAGCTGTATAAAATCCTTTATATCTAGGATTAGTTAAGAACTTAGCCATAGAAGTTTGAGAATAAGGTTCACCTTTTCTATTTAAATATCCCATTTCAGCAAGTTCTTCACCAATCTTTTTAAGTCCTACTTTTCCAGATGCATAAGTTTCAAATAAATATCTAATCATAGGTGCTTCTTTTTCGTTTATTTGATACATTCCGTCTTTCTTATAATACCCTGTTAAGTTTCCACCTATTAATTTTCTTTCCTTTATCATTCTATTTATTCCAAATTTAACTCTTTCTGATAATTTTCTAACTTCATCTTGAGCTAAACTAGACATTATTGTTAATCTAAATTCTGCATCTTCTTGAATAGTATTTAAGTTATCCGATAAGAAATATACAATAGTTCCTTGTTTTAATAAATATTCTGTATATTTAATTGAATCTACTGTATTTCTTGAAAATCTTGATATTTCTTTTGTTAATATTAAATCTATTTTTCCTAAACTAGCTGCTTCAATCATATTTAAGAATTGAGTTCTATTTTTAACAGCTGTTCCACTTATACCTTCATCAATATAACCTCTTACAAATTTCCAATTCTTATTTTCTGCAATCATTTCTTCAAAATAATTTTGTTGATTCTCTAATGAATTTAATTGATCATCTTTATCTGTAGAAACACGAGCATAATATACTACTTTTAGTGGCATATCATATATTGTTTTTCCTTTTCTTAAATCTTCTCTTGCTTTTTTTATATCCATTATTCCCACTTCCTTTCCTGTGTTCCTGAAACTCCTCCCAAAGTTTACGATGCCATGTTACCTCTCTTGTTTGTCCTTGTCAAATCATCTAAACTAACTTGTTACAATTTGTTTATCTTTATATTCATTTCTAATTTTTGTCATTCTTCCTAAAATAGATTTCTCCATTTCACTAAATACTTCTAAATCTATAACTTTATCTTCATATAACTCTCTATTGATAATTAATCTCCACTCTAACAATTTATACTCTATAGGTAAATGTTTAGTGCTATATCTAATTTCAATATCATTGTCTGGATTATACATTTAGAACCTCCATTTTCAATGAATTGTATGAAGATATATTAGAAAAAATGAATAACATCTTATTATTAGACATTATTCGTTTCTCCTCTACTAAGTTCTAATAAATGATTCATATCTAATTCTTTATTATGAATTTCAATTATTGTTTTAGTATTTTTATCATTTTGAATTTCTACATGAAATTTATTTTTATTTATTTGTGATAATACTTTTGATTTATCAGATTGTGGTATTTTCTTATTTACTGTAATAGAACAATAAACTCTATTACTGTCTGTTTTTATATAATCATATTTTATATTTTCAATACCAAATATCTTATTAATTATTTCTTCGGTTTCTTTTAAACATTGTTTATCATAATCAAGCATTTCATCATATTCTTCTAATTCAACTGGTTCTAAATCTTTTGATGAATTTCTTGATTTAGGATCTATTCTTTTTACTTTAATATCTTCTACAGTAAAATATGTATTACTTAAATCAATTAAAGGATTTACAGTTCTAACTTCTTCACCACTACTATATGATGAAAACTTTTTATAAATAATTGTATCTCTTAATATCGGATATCCTATTATAGGAAATATTATAGTTTTATAATGAAGTTGTTTTACTTCATCTGGTGTCATTAAATCTCTTGCTATTAATGAAGTTGATTTATTTCCGTTATAATCTCTTAAACTCATTGATTGACTAATAGAATTAGATTCAATTGTTTTCTTTCCTAATCTTTTACTAATTGCTTCTGCTGTTTCTTGTGTATTTGTTTTTAAATAAACAAGACCACAGTTATCTAAAATAATTTGAGATACTTCTTTACCATATACATTATCTAATTGAGAAAATGATTGAATAAAGAAGTGGAATCTCATACCCCTGCTTCTTGCTACTGATACAATTGCTTCTATATCTGCAAGTGGTGGACAGTTAGCAAATTCATCTAATATCCAATCTATTTGATATTTCAATTTTTTCTCTTGTCTTGAATTAGCAAGTTTTACTAATTCTCTATATAAAAGACCTACAATGATAGTTACTAAAGTATAATATG
>JAEDGC010000112.1 GCA_016297695.1 Bacilli bacterium | reverse complement strand
TTCTTGTTCCATTCTTTTTATGTTAATGTTTTTAATATATAAGCTAGCTAAATAAATTAAATTTGAATCTTTATATATAATTAATTCTTCTTCTATATAATTTACATCTAATATATTTTTATCAATTAATTTGTTTATAAAAACTCCTTTATCATATTTTAAATTATTTATTAATTTTAATAAATTATTATTCATAAAAATCCCCCCTTTTGAAGTCAAACAGTATTATAGCACAAAATTTTAAAAATGCAAACAGTTGTCTCATTTTTTTATAAAAATTTATTCTTGTAAATAAAAAGGCTCTAAATTTTTTGGTGGGGAGTAAAAATCATGTAACCCCTTATCAATTAAAAGCAAAACAGGTATTTTTAATGTTAAATTTTAATACCTGTTTTTTTACTGCTAATACAATCTATTTTTTTATATTTTTATAAATCACATATTTTACTATTTTTAGAAAAAATCAAAATAATCTTTTTCTCATTTTTTTAAATTTTTATATATTAAATTTATCGTTGTTATTATCTTTTTTTCACTTAAATTTCTTCAACAATTTGTTTTACATCTGCCGCATATCTACAATATCAGAATACGGTTCAAATACATCAGAATAACTACGATTATATACTTTATATTAACATCCATCATTATTTTTTAAATATTAAATTACTGCTTCTATTTTATGTATAAATTCAGCTTTATTTAGCATTTCTTTTTACCTCTACCACTAATAGCTCCATTTAGTATATATAATAGTCTTAATCTAAAAAATCTAAAATTTCTATATCCATAACCATTTCTTTTAATTACTTTTATCTTATTATTTAATCCTTCTGTATATCCATTTGAATATCTTTTATCTATAAATGAATTAACTATATAATCTAACCAATTATTTATTGTTTTACTCGCTTCTATAAACTCTGGTATATTACTTTCATTACATAAATCTATCCATGCTAATATTTGTTCTTTAGCATTTTCATAAGTTGCATGTTTAACTATATCTAAGAATAGTTCTTTCAATTGATATCCTCTATCTAATTCATCACTTATTTCAAGTATTTCATTTAATATATCAATAGGTAATCTTTTTATCTTTCTTTTATTAACATACCTCACGGTATATACATACCAATCTATATCATTGTAATATTTTCTAAGTAACGACACATTTTTCTTATTTTTTAGCAATCTATACTCCCTTGAATTATATCCATATTCTTTTTGAGTTCTAATTCTTATATCATCAAGTGCGTTCGTTACATATCTTACATAATGAAATCTATCAACTACAAACTTTGCTTTTGGAAACATTGCTTTTGTTACTAATAAATAAGGTTCATACATATCACTGATAACTACCTTTACATTATTTCTATTTTCAACTCTAGTAAAATAACTAATTAGATAATCTTTTTTTCTACTTGGTAAAATATCAAGCGTTCTCTTTTTTATCGGATCATTTATTATAAGAGCATATTTTCCCTCTTTAGTATCAGCTTTAAATTCATCTATTGAAATCACTTCTGGAAGTGTCTTCAAATATTCAGGATATCCATCCATGGCCTCTTCTAATTCTCTTCTTACCGTAGTACTAGAAACACCATTCTCTTTTGCTATACTTTTAATAGAATAATTATAAACTAGTAAATCCTTTCTAATTTTCAATTTTAATTCATTAGATATACTACTGTTATAAGGATTAAAATTAATTGGTTCACCAAACTTCTTCTTACATTTATGACATATAAATCTCCTCTTGATAATATATAGTTCACTTTTAATTTCTACTACTTTTAAATGTTTAACCCTAACTGGTTTTAATGTATCATTAACACTTGATGTAAATTTATCACAATTAGGACATTTATATTTTTTCTTATTTGACTTAAGAGTTATTATATTTACTTGTTCTCCGTTTCTATTTTCTTTACCTATTGAGATAATCTCAATATTATTATCTTTAATATTTAATAATTCTTTTACTTCTTTCATTTTACTACCTTTCTGACTAAATAATTATTAAATATAACATTAACAAGTATTAATAGATTTAAAATTTATAATATACAATTTTACAACATTTTTTCACTTCTCCTATTTATTAATTAACAAAATTATGATATGATTAATCTACATACAGGTTATTGTTATATTTTTATTTTTAGTCAACTTAATTATATCACAATCCTGTATGTTTTTATAGCATGAAAATAGAGGTCCACCTGACCTCTATTTTGCTTATAGTAACTCCCCACCAAATGGTGTAGTTTGTTTGTAAAAAATCCCCACTAGATGTTGTTGTTTTTCTAATATAACACCCCACCAGAAAGTCAAAGTGATTATTTTTTACTCCCCACCAAAAAATTTAGAGCCAAAATAACACCGATGAAGTTCATCGGTGTTTACCAAAAACTTTTGAAGTAAGCATCGACACTTTGAAACCGATGTCCTACTTTTTTTATTATATGAGGTTTCCCTCATCTATATACATGATAGCATAAAATAAGAATTTAGACAATAGTTTTTGCAAAATTTATAATTATATTAAATTTCTAAAAATTGCTATTTAAAAATTAAGACAAATTAAAAAAGTTGATGTAAAGTATCTTTTAATTATAATAATATTTGCTATAATGAAAACAGGATGTTGGTAGTCGGTGTTTACTTCTTATATTAATTATAAGGAGGTGGTGTCAATGAAACTTGAAACTGAAAACAGGAGGTTAGTAGTTGAACCAGTTAATTCTAGTTCTAATAATAGTATTATATACTATTATAGAGCTTAAAAAAAAGGATTAATCAAAAAGCACCGATGAAGTTCATCGGTGCTAATCATAACCATGAAGTAAGCATCGACACTTTGAAACCGATGTCCTACTTTTTTATTATATGAGGTTTCCCTCATCTATATACATAATAGCATAAAATAAGAATTTAGACAATAGTTTTTGTAAAATTTAAAATTATAACAAAATATGTCAATAAAGTGTCAAATGACTTTATTTTACAATATTTTGTGATATACTTGTATTGATAATGATTATAGAGACAGTATTCTTTTTAATCATTTAAAGTAAGTGAGGTGTTGTCGAGGGGGATAATGATATTATAAAAAATAAAAAATTATTAATAAAAAAATAGAAGGAGTGAAAAAATGAAAAAAGCATTAAAATGTTTATTAGTAGCTTT
>JAEDGC010000111.1 GCA_016297695.1 Bacilli bacterium | reverse complement strand
CATTTATTTTTTCGACGATAAAAAGGAAAAAGGAAATTGATACTAAAGAATTAGAAAAATATTTAGATAACAGTCCAAAAGAAACTATAATAATTTTTATATCAAATGATGAAAATATAAACAATGTAAAAAAAATTGTTAAATCCATCAAAAAGAATGGTAAAGTACAAGAATTTAATAAAGAAATTGATAAAGAATCATATATAAAAAGAGAATTAAAAGATTATAAAATATCAGATAGTAACATTAAATTATTTGCAGATAGAATAAATAATGATTTAGGAATTATAAATAATGAAATAAATAAATTAAAGTTATATAAAGAAAATGATAAAGAAATTACTAAAGATGATATTATAAGTGTCATTTCTAAAACATATGAAATAGATATATTTAAGTTTATAGATAACATAATATACGGAAATATAGAAAAATCTTTAGAAATGTACTATGAAATGCTTAAAAATAATGAAGAACCAATTAAAATCATTAGTATATTAGCAGATAATTTTAGATTAATGTATCAATCAAAAGAATTATCTAGGGTAGGGTATAATATTTTTGACATAGGTAATATGCTAGAACAAAATCCTTATAGAATAAAATTTATTTTAGAGAAAGGTAATGGTTATACTAATAAAAAATTACTTAGTTTAATAGATACTTTAGCTGATTTAGATTTAAAAATTAAAACAGGAAAAATAGATAAAAATTTAGCATTAGAACTATTTATAATAAATCAAAAAAGGAATTAATTACTAATTCCTTTTAATTTATCATTTATATTTTTTAATGATATTTCATATTTGCTAGTTGTTCTAGCTTTATAATATCTTCTGTCTTTTATATTATCAGGTAAATATTGTTGTTTTACGTAAGCATTTTTATAGTTGTGCGGATACTTATAATCTTTAGAATTTGTTTTAATATGATTTGGAACATTACCAGTTGATCCTGATCTAATATCATTTAAAGCTAAATCTAAAGCAACATGGGCAGAATTTGATTTAGGAGATAATGCCATTTCAACAATAACTACAGAAAGAGGTATTCTAGCTTCTGGCATACCAAGACGTTCACATGCGTGAATTGCTGCATCTACTTTTGGGCCAATTGAAGGATTAGCAAGGCCTATATCTTCATAAGCTATAACACTCATTCTTCTATAAATACTATCAAAATCGCCTGATTCAATGAGCCTAGCTAAATAATATAAAGATGCATCTACATCACTACCTCTAATAGACTTTTGAAAAGCAGACAATAAATCATAATGTCCATCACCATTTTTATCAGCAAAAAATATAGTTTTATTACTTATTTGTTTTAAATATTCTACAGTAATTACTTTATCATTAGATGAAAAATAAGCTACTTCTATTAAATTATAGGCACTTCTTAAATCACCGCTAGAATATGTTGCAATATAATTAATTGCCTCATCATCTATAGTTATATCCTTTAAATATTCACTATTACAAGCATTTTTAATAGCTAATACAATATCTTCTTTAGTTAATTCTTTAAGTTCAAAAATTTGGCATCTACTTCTTATAGCTGGATTAATACTATGATAAGGATTAGAGGTTGTTAAACCAATAAGTGTTATTAAACCATTTTCTACATAAGGAAGTAATAAATCTTGTTTATCCTTATTCATTCTATGTATTTCATCCATAATCAAAACTATATTGCCATACATTTTAGCTTCTTCTACAACTATATCAAAATCTTTTTTATTATTTATAACTGCATTAAGTGAACGATATTTTAGTCCTAATTCATGTACTAAAGCATTTGCAATAGTTGTTTTTCCAATACCAGGTTTGCCATAAAAAATCATAGAAAATAAATGTTTATTTTTTACAATATTACTTAATATTTTATTTTCACCAATCAAATGAGTTTGACCAACTACATCATTTAAAGTTTGTGGTCTTAATTTAATTGCTAAAGGTTCATTCATAAAATCACCATATATATTTTATCATAAAAATAAAATATATGATATAATTAAATAGGTGATAATATGAGTAATTATGACATTATTACTGAATATGAATTATACCTAAAGGTAGAAAAAAAATATTCAATAAATACTATAAATACTTACATAACAAATATTTCTAGTTTCAGCGAATTTGTAAATAAAAATTTTAAGAATGTAGAAGAGAAAGATATAAAAAAATATTTAATGCACTTAAATAAAAATAATATTAGTGAAAAAAGTGTTGCTAATAAAATATCTTCATTAAAAAGTTTTTATAAATACTTAATAATAGAAAAAATAACTTCTAAATCACCACTTGATAAAATTGAATTACCTAAAATTAAAAAAACTTTACCTAAAGCTTTATCAATTGAAGAAGTTAATATACTATTAAATATTCCTTTAAATGATAAATTTGATTATAGAAATAAAGCTATGATAGAATTATTATACGCTACTGGTCTTAGAGTAAGTGAACTGGTAAATTTAAAATTAAACAATATAAATTTTGATCAAGAATACTTAAAAACTATGGGGAAGGGTAGTAAAGAAAGAATTGTGCCCATAGGTGAATATGCAATGTATTATTTGAAATATTATATAGATAACTATAGAAATGATTTTTTAAGAGATAAAGAAAGTGAATATATTTTTATAAGTAACCAATCAAAAAAAATGACTAGGCAAACTTTCTTCTTATTGCTTAAAAAAATAGCAAAAAAAGAAGGTATTAAGACATATTTTTCTCCTCATACTCTTAGACACAGTTTTGCTACTCATTTACTTAGATATGGCGCTGATTTACGTAGTATTCAAGAATTACTTGGTCATTCATCCATTTCAACTACACAAATATATACTCATGTAGAAAAAGAAAAAGTAAAGGAAGAATATAAGAATTTTCATCCTCATGGATAAAATAAAAAAGAGAATAATCTCTTTTTTATTATTCGCAATTTTCACTCATGTTAGATCTTGCATTTGATCTAGCATTTGAGCGTGCTGAAGAACGAATAGATGACTTAGAATTTTTTCTAGCTCTTGAATCATTCTTTTTTTTCATTATTTCATCACCCATTATTATTATGGATTTATTTTTTTAATATATACTATAAATTATCCAATAACCATAGCAACAACATACATTGATATCATAGCTAGTAATAGAATTACTATAACTATTCTTGTAAATATACTATATTTTTCACTTTTTTTCTTCTTTTTATTTGCCATTTTATCACCTATATCAATTATAATATATTTTTTAATA
>JAEDGC010000042.1 GCA_016297695.1 Bacilli bacterium | reverse complement strand
GGTAAGCATCAGTCCTTAAAGAATGTCTGCTTCTCACTAAATAAATAATAACATACTTTTTTTCTCTTGACAAGAGCCTCTGGGGGGGGGTATACTTGTTATATAGAATATACTAGTAGGGAGAATTAACAGTATGCCAAAATTACAAAAATTTAAAAAGAAAACTGATAAAGTTAGTATTAAAAATTTATTAATATCATTTGGGATAATTCTTTTAGGATTAACGATATTAGGTGTATATAAGACATTTGCAATATATAAAATAGATAAAGAATACGATTTGATTGTATCTAAAATTGGAGATTTTCGTGGTTTAAATTTAATAACTAAATATTATATAAATGGTATAGAGAATAGTAATATTCCAACAGATAAAAATTATGAAGTATATGTTACATGTGATAATGCTAATGGTTCATGGAATTATAATAATTGGAAATTAAATATCGAAGATGCAACAAAGTACAAAGTAAATTGTGAAATTGATTTTAGAGAAAAATATGTATTAGCAAGTGCAAAATCAACAACAAATACAATAACTACTACATATAGTAATATTGATACTGCCTCTTCAGAATATTGTATGTATGGAACAGATGCAAATAATTTAGATTCAAGAAAGGACAATGATTGTAACCTTACAAATTTAATTAGTGATACAACATATTATTTTAAAAAATGTTATACAGCAGATGATTATAATATTTGTTCAGATGTTAAAAGTTTACTTACAGGTGGCAAAGTAACTTATTTTGATTATAATGGCACAACTGGTGCAGATGGTAGTGAACAAACTTATGAAACAATATGTAACGGTACTTATAAATTAGAAACATGGGGTGCGCAAGGAGGAAAATATGACAATGAATTTATTGGAGGTTATGGTGGATATTCGATAGGCAAAATTAATTTAGAAAAATCAAATGAGTTATATATAAATATAGGTGGTTCTGGAAAATCTAGTTCATCAGAAGATTTAGCTGGTGGCTATAATGGTGGAGGTTCTAGTAACTATCAAAGATCATTCGAAAATAATAGGTATTTTGCAAGTGGAGGCGGTGCTACTCATATTGCATTTCATCCAGGATTGTTATCAACACTTGAAAAAGAAAATAAAAATATTTTAATTGTTTCAGGAGGTGGAGGAGCAAGTTATTATTCTGTAAATGATAATATTAATAATAAAGGCGGTAGTGCAGGAGGATATATTGGAGTAAATGGAGAACAGACAACGATGGGATATGGTTCTTTTGGCTATGGTGGAACTCAAACAGCTGGAGGTAATTCAATATGTGATGAAACAACATGTGATATTTGGACTAATGGAATAAGTAGCAATTTTGCTGGAAATGGTTCTTTTGGAAAAGGTGGTGTTGGAGTAGCTTCTTCAAACGGAGGTGGCGGAGGTTATTATGGAGGTGGAGCATCAGTTCATGTTCAATCTGCAGGAGGAGGTTCTGGATACATAGGAAATCCACTACTAACAAATAAAACAATGTACTGTTATGAATGTCAAGAATCCAATGAAGAAAATACTAAAACTGTATCTACTACTTGTGCAAGTTCAACTCCAACCCAAAATTGTGCAAAAATTGGCAATGGCTATGCAAGAATAACAATAGATGGATGTTCAATATAAGATAAATTAAATATGTACATAATTACAATATAAAAATTGGTTTAAAAAAAGCCAATTTTTTTTCTTGGCAAGACCCTCTGGGGAAGGGGGTATACTGGTAATATAGAATAAGCTAGTAGGGAGTTAATCCATGACACATTAGAAAAAGTTCAAGATAAATTTGGAGAAACATGGATAGCATATAGTGAAGGGAGAACTTTAATAGTTTAGGTAATAATGGAACTAGTACTTATTTGGTTAATCAAACTGGTGGAAGTGAAACACATATACATTAATCACCTTTGAGTACCATTTATACCGGTGATGCTTGGTATGTAGGATGGACTAATGATTTTGGATGGAAAGAGAATGTAAATTATAATATGTGGGGTTCAATAATGATCCTGCCAAATGAAAATATTCCAAGTAATTCAGTAAAAGGTGTACAGTATACAAGTGTTAGTATAAATATTTCACCTTATACAGTAGTATACATATATAAAAGAACAGCATAAAAAAATAATCAATCGATTATTTTTTTATTTGAATTCAGAATAGATATTTTTTAAATAATTATGTTCAGTAACAACGACTTTTCCTTCATCAGCTTTTTTTAATTCTTCATCAGTTATTAAAAAGTATTTATGTAACAAATAGTCTTTACCATCTTCACTAACTGGATCATCCCAGGTAACATCTAAATGCAACCATTTATTATTTAAATATACTGCATTCCATATATGACCAGTTAGATTTTTATCATCTGGAGTAGTAGCTATTTTAAAGTTTTTATACCCTAGTTTATTTAGAAATAAAGCCATTGCATCAGTATACCCATTACAAGTTGCATATCCTTCAATTAAAGGACCATAAGCAATATATGAATTATATTGGCTAATATTTTCATTATTTCTTTTTACATCATATTTAGCATTATTAATTATATAATCATGAATAACTTTAATTTTTTCATAGTCATCCATAGAATCATTAATGTTATTTTTTAATACTTCGTCTATTTTTTTGTTAATAGCATTAATTTTATCATCAGTATATAAATATTTAATATTCAAAGTAATTTCTCCAGAATCACTAATAGTTGTTTTTATATTTGAAAAACTATTATATGGACTAACAAAATTATTTAAATGGGTTAAAATTTCTTGATCATTTGTAATATCCATTATATCTTTAACACATTTAGAATATTCATTAGGGCAATAAAAAGTAAAATTGTTCCAGCCACTGTCAACAGTTGTATAAATAATATTTTTTAAATCTTGTTTGCTAAGAGGAGTAAAATCAGTCGTACTTGCTACAAATTCAAAGCTTTCATTTAAGGCATATATACTTTTATTTTCTTTAATAATTTTAGGATTTTCTTCTAAAGTATTCACTAAAAAACTACTTATTTTATTAATATTTAGGGTAATTATAAATATTAAAATAGAGCAGAATATAGTGATAAGAAAAGTACTTTTGTTGTTCATTATTTTCACCTATATTAATTTTAACATTAAAAAAAGAAGTATTCAATTATTACTTCATATTTTTAACTTTTTGTGCTAATCTTGATTTTTGTCTAGATGCAGTATTCTTTTTTATAAATCCTTTACTAACAGCTTTATCAATACTTTTTTGAGTATCTTTAAATAAAGTAGTTGCTAATTCTTTATCATTAGCACTGATTGCTTTATCAGTATTCTTTATAGAATTTTTAACTCTAGCTTTAAGTTCATGATTGTTATCAGTCTTTTTAGCTATTACTTTTACTGCCTTTTTAGAGCTCTTAATATTTGGCATAAAGTATTTTCCCTCCTTTAAATACAGTAATAATTCTATCAAAAAAATATAATATTTGCAATAATTAATTGATTTTTATTAAATAACAGTTGATTTACATTACTCGACAAAATATTTATTTTAGTGATGATATATATTATATGGTGATATTAATGAAAAAAATTCTAATATTTATTACTTTAGCTATTTCTTTAGGTTTATTAATTTCTTTTTATTATTATAATGTATTAAAAAACAATATAAATATTAAAGTTATTTCAATATTTCAAACTGGAGTTTATTCTAGTTATGATGAAGCATTAATTGCCAGTGATAGCAAAAGTAAAATATTTTATGATGGGAAACTTTATCATATTTATGATTCAATTGTTTCTGATAAAACTTCAAAAGAAAAAATGATTAATTTTTATAAAGAGAACAATATTGATTATTATATAAAAGAAAAATATGTAAATACTTCTTTATATGAAAATATTAATAAGTATTCTGAATTAATTAAAATATCTGATGATGAGTCATTAAAAATTATAAATAAACAAATAATAGAAAAGTATGGTGATGAAGTAATATGACATATTTAATAAAAGATTTACCTGATACTGAAAAACCACGTGAAAAGTTAAAAAAATATGGTGTTAAAAATCTAAGTGATGAAGAATTAATAGCAATTATATTAAGATGTGGTACCAAAAATATGTCAGTAAAGGATTTGGCCATAACTATTAAAAAAAAGCATCCTAAATTAAATGATTTATCGTATTTAGAATTAACTAAAATAAATGGAATGGGTGAGGTAAAAGCTATTACATTAGTTGCTGCAATTGAACTTGGAATAAGAAGTACATACAATGATGATTTAGAAAAAATTAATTTTAATAAAGCATCTACGATATATGATTACTTTAAAAATAAAATTAGTAGTTTAAAGCAAGAAAATTTAATTGCTATTTTTTTAGATAATAAAAATAAATTAATCAGTTTTAAAACAATATTTATTGGAACTATTAATATGAGTATTAGTCATCCACGTGAAATATTTAAAGAAGCTATAAAAAATTCGGCAGTTTTTTTAATAATGGTACATAATCATCCAAGTGGTGATCCACTACCTAGTAAGGCAGATATAAATTTTACTAATCAAGTATATAAAACTAGTAAGGTTATAGGAATACCTCTTTTAGACCATATAATAATTGGAAATAATAAATATTATAGTTTTTATGATAATGGTGATTTAAATGGCTAAAATATTAAAAAACAGTTGGATATTTATAATTTTAATATTATTGATTTTATTTAAAGAAAATATTTATAAAATTTTTTATCCTCAACAATATGAATTTAATTATTTAAAAGAAAATGAATTAAAATATTATAAAAATGAATATTTAAAAGTATTAGATAAATATGATATAAAAGATTTTAGTGCTAATGATTATATTTATTCAAAAGTTATTTATAGAAATATTTATGATTTTTATAATAAATTAGTAATAACTAAAGGAAAAGACTATAACATTAATAAAAATAGTGCTGTAGTAACTAATAAATCTTTAGTTGGATTAATAGATAAAGTAAATAAAAATAGTAGTGATGTTATACTTTTATATAATAATAAATTCAAGTTGTCTGTAAAAATTAATGATACATATGGAATTTTAGAAAGTAAAAATAATGAATTAGTTGTTAGTAATATAGTTAGTGATAGTAATGTTAATGTTAATGATATAGTTTATACTTCTGGATTAACTGACATACCAGAAAATATTCCAGTTGCTATTGTTGATTCCATTACCTTATCAAAAGATAAACTTTCTAAAAAAATTAAAGTAAAAGAAATTAGTAATTTAAAAGATATTGATTATTTAATGATTATTAATAAAGTAGAAAGTAATGATGAACAATGATTTTATTTTTATTGGATTTTTTAGTGTATAATTTTACAAGTTATAATACTTATTTTATACTTTTAAATTTGATGGAAAAAAAATATTATAAAAAGTTATTTTTTATTGGGGTAATATTAGATTTTATAATATTAAAAACTTATTTTAAGAATTTATTAGTTATATTTATTTTGATAGTTATAAATAAATATTTACTAAATTTTAATAAAAAAAATATTGTAGTTTTTTTAGCAATAAATATTATAAATTATCAATTATTTATAGTATTATCTTCAATAATGAATTGCAATCTAAGTTTTTTAGAAATTAATAGCATTATAGTAAATAATTATTTAATGCATTTTATTATTAGTGTTATTTATTATTATAAATTCATAAATGACAAATAATACTCATATTATTTAATGGTGATACCATGGATAATGAAGAAATAATAAAAAAATTAAGACAAAATAAATCAAATAAATTTAATAATAAAATAATGAAAAGTAAATATATTTCAAATTTATTTACAAGAACCTTACTTTCTGTAATTGTTATTCTTATATCGGCAATATATGTTAATATGAATGATGAAAATTTAAAAAATTATAAGGAAAAATTGTTTGAAAATAGTTTATCTTTTACTAAAATATCTAAGTCATACAACAAGGTATTTGGTAAAGTATTACCATTAGAACTAGATAAAGGTACTACTAAAACAGTATTTAATGAGGGTATTTCTTATAATAATATAGAAAAATATGAAAAGGGTTATAAATTAGATTTAACAAGTAATGCAGTTACTGCTCTTTATGATGGAATTGTCGTATTTATTGGAAATAAAGATAATTATGAAAATACTGTAATAATTCAAGGAAGTGATGGAGTAGATATTTGGTATGGTAACATTAATGATGTTGGTGTTAATTTGTATGATTACGTTTCAAAAGATACAATGCTTGGGCAAGCAAATGATAGTAAACTTTATTTAGTATTTAATAAAGAAAATGATTATTTAGGATATGAAAACTATCTTAAATAAAATAAATATAAATAGTTTTACATATTATTTTTTAATAACTTGTTTTTTATGTGGATTTATAAAAAATGCCATAATTTTATTCATGATAGTAATTATCCATGAACTAGGACATATTATAATGGCTATAATATGTAATTATAAAATAGAAAAAGTAACTATTTATCCTTTTGGGGGAATTACTACAATTAATAAATTAATTAATTCAAATTTAAATAAAGATTTTTTGGTAGCGATAAGTGGTATAATCTTTCAAAATTTAATAATATATTTAATATTAAAATTATTTAATTTTACCGTTAATACAACAGAACTTATAAAACATTATAATCATACTATTACGATTTTTAATGTTTTACCAGTAATACCACTTGATGGTAGTAAAATGTTAGAAAATATACTTAATCGATTTTTATCTTTTAAATTAAGCAATTATTTAACTATTATTTTATCTATTGTTTTTATATTTATATTTTTTTTATACAATAATATTTATTCATTAAATAATTATCTAATAATATGCATATTAATCTTTTATACTTTTAAATATTTTAAAGATTTTAAATATATTTTTAATAAATTTTTGCTTGAAAGAATTATATATAATTTACCTTATAAAAAAATAAATAATAATACTAGAAATTTAAATGAATTAAAAATAAATAATAAGCATTATTTTAAATTAGGTAGTAAATATATTAGTGAGAATGAAAAAATCCGAAAAAGATTTGACAAAAATACATATTTTTGATATGATTTTAACGTTTGAAAGGGCTTTCTTTTCAAACCGCACTTAACAGGTTTAAAACTAAATTATTAGTACCTTTATAGGCGAGTCTTAAATATTTGAAGGAGGTAAAGAAATGAAAGCTATATTTGTAACTGGTGGAAAACAATACTATGTTCAAGAAGGCGATGTTATCTATGTTGAAAAATTAGATAATGAAGTTGGAACAGATGTTGAATTTACTGATGTTTTAATGGTTGATGGAAAAATTGGTGAACCTAATGTTAAAGGAGCTAAAGTAGTAGCAACTGTTGAAAAACATGGAAAACAAAAGAAAATTGTTGTTTTCAAATATAAACCTAAAAAGAAATATCGTTTAAAACAAGGACACAGACAACCATATACTAAATTAACTATTAAAAAAATTGAAGTTAAATAATTATGATAAGAGTATATAAAAATAATGATAAAATAATTATCAAAGGTCATGCGAATTATGCTGATTATGGTAAAGATATAGTTTGTGCAAGTGTTTCTTCAATAGTAATAACTACTGTTAATGGGATTCTAGAAATTGATAGAGAAGCAATAACATATGTTGAAGAAAAAGATATTTTAACTATAGAGATAATAAAAAAAGATGAGGTAATTATAAAACTTATAAATAATATGATGAATTTATTAACAGAATTAAGTGATAATTATCCTAAGAATATAAAAATAGGAAAGGATGAATAAATATGAAGAATATGTTACTTAACATCCAATTATTTGCTCACGTTAAAGCACAAGGTTCTACTCGTAATGGTAGAGATTCTGCTGGACGTAGATTAGGTGCAAAAGCTGCTGACGGTCAATTTGTTAGTGGTGGATCAATTTTATATCGTCAAAGAGGAACAAAAATTTATCCTGGAACAAATGTTGGAATGGGAAAAGATCATACATTATTTGCTAAAATCGATGGAATTGTTAAATTTGAAAGATTAGGCAGAGATAAAAAGAAAGTAAGCGTTTACGAAGCAGAGTAAATGCTTTTTTTTATGACATAAAAAAAGTGATGAATATTCATCACTAAAATTTTCTATATAATCCAATTGCTTTTCCTAATATTGTAATATTGTCAAATATAAATGGTTCCATATTATCATTTTCTGGTTGCAATCTGATATGATCCTTTTCTTTATAAAAAGTTTTAAGTGTAACCTCATTTTCTGGAGTCATTGCTGCAATTATATCGCCATTTCTAGCTATACTTTGTTTTTGAATAATTACTATATCACCATCAAGAATACCAGCGTTTATCATACTTTCACCGCTAACTTTTAGGGTAAATATAGTTTCTTTAGCTGGAATTAAATTTGCTGGTAAACTTATAAATTCATCAGGATTTTCAATAGCTTCAATTGGATTACCCGCTGTTATTTTTCCAAGAAGAGGAACTTTTATAACATCATCATTTTTTTCTAAGTATTCATTTTCAACTAATAATTCAATAGTTCTAAATTTATTATTTTCATTTTTTAAATATCCGGCTTTTTCCAAATTTTTTATATGGGCATGAGCTGTTGCTGGGCTTGATAATCCAACACCTTTACATATTTCTCTAATAGATGGTGGATAACCATGAGTAGCCATATATTTCTTTACAAATATTAAGACATCTTCTTGTCTTTTAGTAATTTCTAACATTTAATCACTCTCCAACTAAATATTAACATTTAATTTGTAAAATGTCAAACATTTGTTCAAATTTAGTATTGACACGAACAAATGTATTTGATAAAGTGTATTTAGAAAGTGGTGATTGTAATGCAAAAAGTAATAAAAAAATATGGTGTAGCAGTTATGTTTTATGTAATTATAATAGGAGGAGTATTACTTCTTAATATACGTTTAAAACACATTAATAATCAATCTAATAATAATATAGAAGTAGTTGCTTATAAATAAATAAAAATTTTTAATGTTTGTTAAAGTAAAAAAACTTGTTATTTTACATATAATTTGTTAAAATACAAGTGGCTTATTAAAAAAGCAAATAGACATGTTTGTGGAGAATATTTATCGAGTGCCGAAGAGGTGATAATATTTGTTGAGACAAACAGATGTTAAAACGAAGGAGGGAATTTTTTATGGCCGTAGTTTCTATGAGTTATTTATTAGAAGCTGGAGTTCATTTTGGTCATCAAACAAAAAGATGGAATCCAAAAATGAAACCATATATTTTTACAGCAAGAGATGATATTTATATTATTGATCTTGATAAAACTGTAGAAAAAATTGAAGAAGCATATGCTGCTATTAAAGCAATTGCTGATAATGGAGGTACTTTCTTATTTGTAGGTACTAAAAAACAAGCTAGTGAAG
Source organism: Bacilli bacterium (assembly GCA_016297695.1). GTDB lineage: Bacteria > Bacillota_I > Bacilli_A > RF39 > UBA660 > RUG14121. The sequence goes on along the minus strand of JAEDGC010000042.1, from coordinate 6,276 downwards.
CATCTTTAGAAGAAGCAACTAGAAGTAATTCTTATTATGTTACTGAAAGATGGTTGGGAGGAACTTTAACTAATTTTAGAACAATAAGAAGAAGAGTTAAAAGACTTGAAGAAATTGAAAAAATGGAATCAGATGGAACTTTTGAAGTTTTACCTAAAAAAGAAGTTGTAGGACTTAAAAAAGAATATGAAAAATTAAATAAAGTTCTATGTGGTATTAGAGAAATGAATAAATTACCACAAGCTTTAATAATTGTTGATCCTAAGAAAGAAATCAATGCAATTAGAGAAGCACGTAAATTAAATATTCCAGTATTTGGAATTGTTGATACAAATTGTGATCCAGATGATGTTGATTATGTTATTCCAGGAAATGACGATGCAGTTAGAGCTGTTAAAGTTGTTTTAGGAGTTTTAAATAATGCTATTTGTGAATCTAGAGGTTTAGAATTAGTTGACTATGTAACAGAAGAAGATAAAAAAGCTAAAAAAGAAACAAAAGAAGAAAAAGTAGTAGAAACAACTAAAAAAGAAGAAAAAGTTGAAGAAGAAGTTATTGAAGAAGTAAAAGAAGAAACTGTAGCAAAAGAAGATTTATCTTCAAAAACTTTAGCTGATTTAAAAGCTTTAGCAAAAGAATCAGGAATAAAAGGATACTCTTCAATGAAAAAAGATGAATTAATTAAAGCATTAAGCTAATAGAAAGAGGAATTATATGGAAATTACTGCAAGTATGGTTAAGGAATTACGTGAAACAACTGGTGCAGGTATGATGGATTGTAAAAAAGCATTAAGTGAATGCGATGGATCTATGGAAGCTGCAATCGATTGGTTACGTGAAAAAGGATTTGCAAAAGCAACTAAGAAAAATTCAAGAATTGCTGCTGAAGGTTTAGCAAATATATTTGTTGATGGCAATAAAGCTGTAATTTTAGAAGTAAATTCAGAAACAGATTTTGTTAGTAAAAATGATGAATTTAAAGAAATGATTGAAACTATTGGAAAATCTCTTTTAAAAAGTGATGTTAAAGATTTAGAAAGTGCTTTAGAAGTAGAATGCGAAGATGGTACAATCAATGATTTAATCGTTGCAAAAACAGCAAAAATTGGTGAAAAATTATCTCTTAGAAGATTTGAAATTTTAAATAAAAGTGATGATGAAGTATTTGGATCTTATTTACATATGGGAGGAAAAATTGCTTCACTTGCTTTATTAAAAAATACTAGTGAAGAAGTAGCTAAAGATGTAGCAATGCAATCTGCAGCTATGAAAGCACAATATTTAGATATAAGTGCTGTACCTGCTGATGTAGTAGAAAAAGAAAGAAATGTTCTTAAAGAACAAGCTATTGAAGAAGGTAAACCAGCTGATATAGCTGAAAAAATGGTAGAAGGAAGATTAAAGAAATTTTATAAAGAAATTTGTTTAGTTGAACAAGCATTTATAAAAGATGGCGATGTTGATGTTAAAACTTACGTAGCTAACAGTGGAGGAGAAATCGTTAATTGCATTCGTTATGAAGTTGGTGAAGGTATGGAAAAAAGAAATGATAACTTTGCTGAAGAAGTAATGAATCAAGTAAAAGGAGAATAAAATTAGACACTTTTTTACAAGTGTCTTTTTTTTAAAGGTAATATTTACATAAACTATGTTATAATAACTATTAAGGATGTGGAATAATGAAAAAAAGAACGATTATAGATTTATTATTAATTTTTGGCTTATTAATTTTGTTAATATTTTTAGGAAGAAAAGATTATAACGTAGATAAAACAAAGGATAACAAAAGATTTGATAAAGATTATAGCATGGTAAGTAAAGATAATGTGTTTAAATATGTAGATGATGAACAAGTCTTGAATATATTAGATAGTGATGGGATAATATTTATGGCTTTTAAAGAAAATGAATGGTCAAATTACTATGCTAATATTTTGAATACTTCTGCTAAAAATATTGGCATAGAAGAAATAAATTATTATGATTTTTTAGCTGATAGAAATAAAAAATCTGTTGATTATCAAAAAATAATTGAAAAAATGAAAAATCATTTAAAGAAAAATGATATGGACGAAATAAATTTATATGCTCCATGTTTAGTTGTTGTAAAAAATGGTACAATTTTTGCTTATGATGATGAAACTTCTTTTAATGATGCTACTGTATTGCCAAAAGATTATTGGAATGAAGAGCGTACTCAATCTAAATTACAACAATTTAATACAATATTTACAGCTTATATAGGAGGAAGTATCGATGGAGGAGAAGAATAAGGCAATATTCGGTTGCACTGTATTTATATTATTAATATTAGCAATTGGAATAGGAGGTTATGTTTACACTTTTAAAAATACTAAGCATATAGATCAAAATAATGCAGAAGAAAAAATTGTTAATTTAAATAAAAAAGATAAAGAAAAAGATTATATTTATTATGAAGAAGAAAAAGTTGTATCAGATACTATCCATTTAGTATATAAAAATCCAGTAATTAATTTAAATAATTCTCAAGCTGATGCAATATATAATGAAATAAAAAATGAAAATGATAATTATTATAATAACATAAAAAAAATATCTGAAACTAGTAATGATACTGGAAAAGAGATATCTTTTAATACAGATGATATATATAGTGCAACTATAAGAGATTATGAAAATTATGAATATAGTGATTATATATCTTTAATGATTACTGACTCACTATATGATTGTTTTTCAGGGGTATATGATTATAATTTAATAAAATCTTATATTTTTGATACAACAATTAATGAAAGAGTTTCAAATATTGATATATTATCTAAATATAATACGTCATTATCTGAAGTAAAAGAAAAAATTAGAGAAAAACTAGAAAGTGATCAAACAATTATTGAAGGTGTAGAAAGCATTAAAATTGAAGAAACAATTAATAATTTATCAAATGATAACAGTTATGGATTATATATTGATAATTCTGGAAATTTAATCATAAAATATATTGTTAAATCAAACCAAATAAATTATAATGAAAGTATGATAATTAGTTAGAAAAGGAAGAAAAATATGAATATTGAAGAAAAAATGAATAAAACTATAGAATCAATGGAATTTAAATTCACAAATATTAGAGCAGGACGTGCAAATCCAGCTATGTTAAATGGTATTACTGTTTCTTACTATGGAGTAGATACTCCAATACAGAGTTTAGCAAATATTACAGTACCAGAAGCTAGACAATTATTAATTAAACCTTTTGATAAATCTTCATTAAAAGACATTGAAAGAGCAATTAATGAAGCTAATTTAGGTATTACTCCAATTAATAATGGCGAAGTAATAATTCTTACTATTCCAGAACTTACAGAAGATAGAAGAAGAGAATATGTTAAACAAGCTAAAGCTATTGCAGAAGATGCAAAAGTAGCTTTAAGAAATATTCGTCAAGATGAAAATAATGCAATAAAAAATAATGAAGAATTAACAGAAGATGATAAAAAAAATATGCAAGAAGATGTTCAAGAAACAATCAATAAATATAATAAAATTGTAGAAGAGAAATTGAAAGAAAAAGAAGAAGAACTAATGAAAATCTAGTTCTTTTTTTATTTTTGACATTATTGAAATAAAAATGATATAATAAGCGTTAATTTTAAGGGGGTTAATCATATGCAAAAGAGTTTGGATGAAAAATTTATTCGTAAAAAATATGGTGAAGAAATGTGGCATTATTGCAGAGATAAATTTCAAACCATATTAATAAATGAAGGCATATTATCTAAAATATTAAGTAAATTATTTGATTATAATTTAGAATTATTAGAAGATATTAGATATTATAAAAAAGAATATGAATTTCAAAATTTAATTTTTAATTATTTCAATGGTGGATTAGAAGTAGAAAGAAAAAATAATATTTTAAAAAAACCTGAAGAACTTTTGAAAGAAGCAGGATATATATTATATAAGTGCAATACTGAAGAAGAAATTCAATCATTTAAAAAATATTATGATAGTAATGAAGAATTATGTACATTTAAAGGTGGAAGATTAGAAACGAATTTTGTTTATTTTGCAGTAAAAGAAAATGTTTTAGACATTAAAAGAGCAAATAAACCTCAAAGAGAAGATGAATATGGTACTTCGGTTATAAGTATTCAATTTTCTAGGGATAAATCTAGAAGATTATCAATAAAAAATAGGTATAATCATACTGTTACGTGTCCAGATGCAACTTTTGCAAATAATTTAGATAATATTATTCCTGGTCTTACTGACAGTTTTGCAAAATTTGAAGGAATGAATCAAAAAAATATAAATACTAATTTTTATTTAGATAATTACGTACAAGATGTTGATGGAAAATATTATAAGTATAATTTTGAAAGAGATAATATTTATTTTTGCAAAAATAATAAAATAATTCGTGATTTTATATGCAACAATGATTACGTTGAAGCTGAAAAATATTTATTTGTTGAAAATTATGTATTTGATTTAAAAGAAAAGAAAATAATAAATATATTGAATCCTGAGGATTCAAAAGATTCTTTTATTGAAAGTATTGGAAAGATAGTTAACATTGCTATAACTAAGACAAATGAAAATACAAAAATAATCCAAATATTTTCTCTTACTAAAGAATGTGTTGAGATAGAAATAAATCAAAATGGTGAAATTATTTCTTATACGAATACTAAAATAAAAGAAATTGGCGATAATTTTTTATCTTGGAATGAAAAAATAAAAAACTTAAATATTACTAATGTAGAATGCATAGGTAATAATTTTTTGAAGAAAAATAAAAATCTATTATATTTAGATTTAATAAATTTAAAAAAAGTGGGAAAATGTTTTATTAGTGGTAATAATGAAATTAAAGAGTTTAATTTACCTAATCTTGAAGAGATTGATGATGAATTTTTATATTCTTGTTCTAATATAAATAAAATTCTATTACCTAATGTAAAAATAATAAAAGATAATTTTATAATACAAAATAATAATATACAAGAAATCTATATGCCAAAGTTAGAAAAAGTAGGAGATAATTTTTTGTTAAATGTTTTAAATTTAAAATTAGTTGATTTATCAAATTTAAAGATTATAGGAAATAAATTTTTAGAAAGCGTTTATAACATTAGAAATTTAAATTTACCTAAGGTTGAAGTTATTAAAGATAGATTTTTAGCAAATATCGAAGAAATAAATTTATCATTACCTAATGTAAAAATAATAGGAAATTCTTTTATGTTAAACAATAATTATGTTAAACAAATATCTTTTCCAAAATTATTGGTAGTAGGTGACAAGTTTTTAGCAAATAATTATGATTTAGAAAAAGTAAATTTACCAAATTTAAAAAGAATAGGTGACTCCTTTTTAAATAATAACTATTATTTAAAATCAATATCATTACCTAATGTTGAAAAAATTGGTCATTATTTCCTTGGAAATAATAAGCTTTTAGAAAAAATATATTTGCCAAAAGTTAAAATAATCGGAAATTCTTTTTTAGATGAAAATATAAGTTTAAATGAAATTGATTTGCCTTTAGTTGAATATATATATAATAATTTTTTATATTTTAATAAAAATATTGATAAAATAAAATTCCCTAATTTAAAAAAAATAGGAGCAAATTTTATGATAAATAATGAAATAATTGAAGATGTTAATTTGCCAAATGTCATTACTATAGATGATAATTTTTTGAGAAATAATAAAACATTAACTGGTATTGTATTGCCTAAAGTTGAAAGATTGGGATTATCTTTTATAAAAGAAAATAAAAATATTAACCTTGTTTATTTGCCACAAGCTATTCATATAGCAGCTGAATTTTTGGCAAATAATGAAAAATTACAATTTTTAAATTTACCTAATGCAGAATTTTTAGGAGCATACTTTTTATTTAATAATAAAATTTTAGAAAAAATTAATATTCCAAGAGTTCGAGAAGTTGAAATATCATTTTTGTATTCAAATGTAAAATTAAAAAGACTTTTTGCTCCAAATTTAATTATTGCAAAGAGTAATTTTTTAAAAAATAATAAAGATATTGAAATAATAAAAGCGCCAAAATTAAGAGAAATAACTTATAAAAGTAATTGTAATAAGAAATTAATGGAAGTATATTATTTTAATAAAATATTTAAACCATTTATGAAGTTAATTTCTAAAGATGAAGAAGAATTTAAAAAACTTATACGAAAAAAACAATGAATTATTTTGGTAAAATTTGTGACTAATTAGTGATTTTGTCCTATTTTTATAAAATAATAATTAGTAATT
>JAEDGC010000041.1 GCA_016297695.1 Bacilli bacterium | reverse complement strand
CCCGCATAGCGGGTGGTTTAATTATGTTCCTATCCCGGAACATAATTAAAAAAGAAGCATTATTTTGCTTCTTCTTGAGCTCTTGTTTCACGAGTTACGGTTATTTTTATAATTCCAGGATATTGCATTTCTTTTTCAACTTGTTCTTTTATTTGTCTTGCAAGTTTAAAAGATTCTTCATCACTAATTTCAGTTGGCTTAACAATTACTCGTAATTCTCTACCAGCTTGTAACGCATATGCTTTTTCTACTCCTTCGTAACCGTTACCAATTGTTTCAAGCTGTTCTAAACGTTTAATATAATTTTCTACTGAATCATTCCTAGCACCAGGTCTTGCTGCTGATAAAGTATCTGCAACTTGAACAAGAACTGAAATAACTGAAGTTTGTACTTCATCACCATGATGAGATGCTATTGAATTACAAACTATTGGATCTTCATTATATTTTTTTGCTAAATTAAGTCCTAGTTCAACGTGTGATCCTTCAACTTCAAAATCAATAGATTTACCAATATCATGTAAAAGTCCAGCACGCTTTGCAATAGTTACATTTTCTCCAATTTCACTTGCCATAAGTCCACAAAGATTAGCAACTTCAATTGAATGTTTCAAGGCATTTTGACCAAAACTTGTTCTAAAATGTAGTTTACCAATTAAAAATACTAATTCAGGATCTACTTTTGTAAGTCCTAAAGATACGATAGCATCGTTACCTATTTCCATAATTTTAGTATTCATATCTTTTAACACTTTATCATATACTTCTTCAATTCTACTTGGATGAATTCTTCCATCTTTAATTAGTGTTTCAATAGCTATTTTTGCTATTTCTCTTCTTAAAGGATCAAATGATGAAATAACTATAGCTTCTGGTGTATCATCAATTATTAAATCAACACCTGTTACCGCTTCAATAGTTCTTATATTTCTACCTTCTCTTCCAATTAAACGACCTTTCATTTCATCATTTGGAAGAGTTATTGTACTAACTGTTTGTTCTGTTGCCACATCCTCGGCATATCTTGACATTGATTCAACAATCAAATTTTTCGCTCTATCGTGAGCTTCAAGTTTTGCCTCTGCTTCTTTTTCCTTAATGTATTCATTAATTTCTTTTGTCATTTCTTCTTCTACACGTTTCATGATTTGCTCACGTGCTTTTTCTTTAGAAAATTTTGCGATACTCTCAAGTTGCTTAATTTCTTCTTTTAACATTTCTTCCATTTTGGCATCTTTTTCTTGTAATTCTTTTTGTTTATTTAATAAATTATTATCTCTTTCGTCTAAACTAGATTCTCTTTTTTGAAGCATTTCATCACGTTTATCTAAACTAGCTTCTCTTTGCAACAAACGATTTTCTGAATCTTTTGCTTCTTCCTTTTTTATTTTAATTTCTTTATCTAATTCTTGTTTAAGACGATATGATTCTTCTTTCAATTCAGCAAGAGAATCTCTTCTATGTTTATCTGCTTGTTTTTTTGCTTCTTCTAATAATTTATTTGCTTTAGAAGTAATATTTTTAGTTCTTACAAAAACTGCAACAACACTAATTCCTACTCCTCCAAAAATTCCAAAAACAAGAGCTAAAATGGTACTTGTAGTCCATGCCATTTTAATTCCTCCAGTTTAATATTTATTTTTATAGATTATTTATCTATAAGCTTATTATAAATTGAAATTTTATTTTTGGCAATAAAAAAAATTCGTGATATAATTAAATCATAGTAAAGAGGGATAAAATGAAAAAGAAAAAAAAATTAAAAAAAGAAGCCTTGTATGGTTTTATTATAATTATTATATTGATAATTGGACTTATTATTTTTGGTATAAAAAAATATAAATATTATCAATACACAAAAACATATGAATATAAACTATTAAATAAAGGTTGGAATGAAACTCAAACTAAAGAAATATTAAATTTATACAAGAACAATTTAGATTATATTTTGAAAAAAGATGTAAATGAAAACATTATTACTTTTGCTAAAGAAAAATATTTTTTATTTAAAAATTTAGATGAGTATTTAAATTATTATAATGAAAATTCTGTTAAATCTACGAAAGATATTGTAGCTATTGTCAATGTACATGCGAATAATAATTGGTATGAATATGACATTGATGCTGATACATCCCTAAATGAGAAAATACTAGTAAATAAATTTTATCATTTAAATAAAGATTACTCTGATGATGATATTACAAATATTAGTAATACTTACGCTTATGAAAATAACCGTTTAAGAAAAATTGCATTAGACGCTTACATTAATATGTATAATGCTGCTAAAGATGATGGAATTAAATTAATTATTAATTCTTCTTACCGAGAATATGAAAAACAAGAAAGTATTTACGAAGATTATAAAAATTGGTATGGAGAAATAAAAGCTGATAAACAAGCCGCAAGACCTGGTTATTCTGAACATCAAACTGGACTTGCCATTGATGTATTTACAATAGATAATCAACTCGCTAAAACATTTAAAGATTCAAAAGGATATGAATGGTTAAAAAATAATGCTTATAAATATGGTTTTATCGAAAGATATCCAGAAAATAAAGAATACTTAACTGGATATGAATTTGAATCATGGCACTGGCGTTATGTAGGAGTAGATGTTGCTACTACAATTTTAAATGAAGACATTACTTTTGATGAATATTATGCTTATTATATAGAAAAATGAAATAGTTTTTACGCTATTTCATTTTTTAATTATTTTCTTTTTTAAATTGAGAATTATACAAATCTGCATAGAATCCATTAAGTTTAAGCAATTCTTCATGAGTTCCTTGTTCAATAATATTTCCTTCATTCATCACAAGTATTTTAGTAGCATTTTTAATAGTAGATAACCTGTGAGCAATTATAAATGAAGTTCTTCCTTCAGTTAATTTGTCCATAGCTCTTTGGACCATTTCTTCTGTTCTAGTATCAACTGATGATGTTGCTTCATCAAGTATTAAAAATGGGGCATTTTCTATCATACCTCGCGCAATAGTAAGAAGTTGTTTTTGACCTGCTGAAATGCTTTCATTATCAGATATTTTATAATCTAACATTTTAGGTAATGATTTTACAAAATGATCTACTCCTACTACTTCTAAAGCTTTAAAAATATCTTCATCACTAACATCATCTTTATTATACTTAATATTATCACGAATTGTACCGTTAAATAACCATGTATCTTGTAATACCATTATAAATAATTCATGGATATTTTCACGAGTTAATTCATTTATATCAACTCCATCAATTTTAATACTTCCAGAATTTATATTGTAAAATTTCATAAGTAAATTCACCATAGTAGTTTTACCTGCTCCAGTAGGTCCAACTATAGCTATCTTATCACCTTTTTTTACATCACAACTAAAATCTTTAATTATAGTTTTATCTTTATCATAACCAAATTTTACATGACTGAATGTTATGTTACCACTGACTTTCTTTGGATCTAAATACTTTTTCTTATCAGCTTCTTCTTCCATCTGTTCTTCTTCTAAAAATTCAAATACACGTTCACTAGCAGCTGCTGTAGATTGTAAATTAGTCATTCCTTGAGCTATTTGGGATAATGGTGATGTAAATAATCTTACATAAATTATAAATGCTATTATTACTCCAAATGTTATTTGATTATTAATAACAAGAAAAGCACCCACTACACATACTGCAACATAACTAAAATTTCCAATAAAAGACATAATTGGCATCATAAGACCAGATAAAAATTGACTTTTTCTATTACAGTTGTAAACAGATTCATTTAATTCATCAAATTTTTTAGAAGACTCTTCTTCACCATTGTATACTTTTACTACATTATGAGAAGAATATATTTCTTCAATATGGCCATTAAGTTTTCCTAATTCAACTTGTCTTGCTAAAAAATATTTTTGGGATTTACCAAGTATTATAAACATAAATATAAATCCAATTAATGATGATAATATTGCGGTAATTGCCATTATATAATTAGTATAAAACATCATAATTATTGAACCTATAAACAAAGTAATAGCACCCACTAAAGATCCTAATGACTGATACATTGACATACCTATTGTATCTACATCATTGGTAACTCTTGATAAAACATCTCCTATTTCATGTGTATCAAAATATTTTAAAGGTAATTTATTTATTTTTTTAGATATTTTAGTGCGCAAATTTTTAGCAAAATTATTTGCTACACCTGCCATTATAAAGCTTTGAATAAAATTAAATAATGCACTTATTAAATATAATATTAATAAAAATAAACATAAATCTTTAATTTTTTTCAAATTCATACTTGGTTTTATTAATGTTCTAATACTCTTAGGACATTTATCTAAAACTGAATATATTTTTTCACTTGTTGAGGTTGCATCTATATTTTTTATTAGTGTTATAAATTCAGCTTTATTTTCTTTTGTGATTAATATACCATTTATTGTACTATCACTACACATTAGTGTAAGAATACTTTTGGGCATATCCATTATTACACTAGATATTTGTTTTTTATCAGTATTATTTAAAGATGAAATTTTATTAACAAAATCAATTTTATCTTTACTTGATATATAAACTCCGTTAATAGTACTATCTTTAAATATTTTTTCTTTACTTTCATCACTCAATTTTAAAAGTGACTTTATATTCTTACTTTGAATAAATTCAGATATTGCTAATTTATCTTCTGAAGATAAATTGGAAGATGCTAATTTTATTATATCTTCATAATCTATATTTAATATTTCATTTGAAACATTTGATATATTATCTTGATTTAAATCGGCAGTTATAGAATCTGTTATTTTATTTATAGCATTTTTATTAACTATCAACCCTTTTGAAATGTAATCAGTTAGATCTGATAATTTATTTGGACCAATTATTGAAAATACTGAACTTAAAGATGCTAATATTAATGCTATTAAAATATACTTTTTAAACCCAGCTAAATATTTATAAAGATTCTTTAATGCTAAACTTAAATTTTTAGGTTTTTCAAATTCATTTGGTCCATGACCTCTTGATGGTCTAGATTTTTCATTACTCATTTTCTAGCTCCTTTTCTGATAATTGTGAATAAGCTATTTCTTTATAAACAGCACAATTTTTTAATAATTCTTTATGGGTACCAATCCCAACACAATTTCCTTCATCCAACACTACTATTTTATCAGCATTCATAATTGTTCCAATACGTTGTGCTACAATTAAAATAGTTGAATCTTTGGTATATTTTTTTAATTCTTTTCTTAAAAGATAATCAGTTTTATAATCAAGAGCACTAAAAGAATCATCAAAAATATAAATTTCTGGTTTTCTACATATCGCTCTTGCTATTGCAAGTCTTTGTTTTTGGCCTCCAGAAATATTTGTACCACCTTGCGATATAATAGATTCATATTTATTTGTCATTTTTTCTACAAAAGATGTACCTTGTGCTACTTTTATAGCTTCTTTTATTTCTTTATCAGTAACTTTATTTTCATTTTTACCATATGAAACATTATAGTTAACACTTCCATTAAACATTACAGCTTTTTGAGGAACATAACCAAGTTTATTATGAAGTTGTTCTAAAGTATAATCTTTAACATTTACATTATCAATCAAAATTTCTCCTTCAGTTGCATCATAAAACCTAGGTATTAAATTAATTAGGGTTGATTTTCCACTACCAGTTGATCCAATAAAAGCAATAGTTTGACCAGCACTTGCTTTAAATGAAATATTTTTCAAAATATATTCATCACTATCTGGATATTTAAAAGAGACATTTTTAAATTCAACTACACCTTTTTCATTAGTTGTTTTTACTCCTTTACCATCTTTAATTTTAGATTCTGTTTTTAAAACTTCATTAATACGTCCAGCAGATACTGCTGCTCTAGGATACATTATAAAAATCATAGCTAACATTAAGAATGACATTATTACTTGCATTGCATAACTAGTAAATACTACCATGTCACTAAATAAAGTTATTTTTAGACTTAAAATAGCGTTATTTATTAATGATGCTCCAATAAAATAGATAGCAAGCGTAAGTGTATTCATAACTAAATACATTATTGGTGACATTATTGACATTGTTCGTTGATTAAATAACTGTGTATTTGTAAGTTTTAAATTACCACTTTCAAATTTTTTCTCTTGATATTCTTCTCCATTAAAAGCTCTTATTACACGAATACCTGTAAGATTTTCCCTAGTTAAATTATTTATATTATCTATTAATTTCTGGACAATTTTAAATTTTGGAAGTACTGTTATCATTAAAAATACAACCATCAAAATCAAAATTAACACAGCGGCTGCAGTAACTGCACTCCACTGCCAACTTTTATTTAATATTTTCATTACCGCCCATACTGCAGTAATTGGAGCTTTAATCATCATTTGTAAGCCCATTGAAATAAACATTTGAATGTTAGTAATATCATTAGTTGTTCTAGTAATTAAACTACTAGTTGAAAACAACTTAATTTCTTCCATACTAAATCCTTGAATTTTTTCAAAAATTTTCTTTCTAATATTTTTAGAAAAAGTTGCTGATATAAGTGATGCTAAATACCCAACTATTATAGCTGAAATTAAGCTTCCAAATGCACAATATAACATATTTAAGCCTTCTATTAAAACATCCATAACTTTTGTACCATCAGTTTGAACAAGTCTTGTTATTTCAGACATATAATCAGGAATTTTTAAATCTAAATGAACTTGTAATGCAATCAAAGAGATACAAATAATTATTAAAAATATATCCTTTTTTGTAAAATTTTTAAATAATTTAAGCATTATTTTTCCTCCTCATTTTCTTTGAGATTATTTATTATTCTATCAATAATATTTATAAAAGTACTCATATCATCTTTTGTTAGACCTTTTTTTATAATTTTTAAATTCTTTGCAAAAGATTCTTCTAAATCTTTAAAAATATCTTTTGATTTTGTTAACAATTCAATTTTTTGATATCTTTTATCTAATGAATCAGTATTTAAATCAATATATCTTTTTTCTTTTAAAGAATTAATAACTTGTGAAACATGTGCTTTAGAAAAGTTATGTTTCTTTACGATATTACAAGATTTTAAAGTATTTGGATTATGCTCAATTATTGAAAGTATAAAAACCTCAGATTTTGTTAAATTATATTTTTTTGCAATATCTTTTAAAGATTTGTCAAATAATTTTTTTGAATTTGCATTTAAATAAATTATCTTTTCTAATAAAATATCTTTATTCATAAACTCACCACCATGGTTAAAAAAAACCACTAATTCAGTATATGATTATTTCTTTATAATGTCAACAAAAAATAGTTCATTTCTGAACTATTTTTTATATAACTATAAAATAGTTATTAAATAGAATCTAGTGCTAGTAGTATCATATTGTTTAATGATGTTTCTCTTTCTTCTATTGACATAAAATCATTTTTGAATTTACTATCAACTATTGTAAGAATACAAGCAGCTTCTTTTTCAAAACTGTTTGCAATACAAAACAGTGCAAATGATTCCATTTCTTCACCAATTAAATCAATATTTTCAGGTACTCGAGCTAAAACATGTTCTGTATCAGAATAGAAACTAAATTGTTCAGTAGTAATTACTGTTCCTTCATGAATTATTAATCCTTTATTTCTCGCAACTTCTTTAAGTACATTATTTAGTGTTGAAGTGGAATTAACTAAATGAACATTCTTTCCATTATACGAATAAGCAAAACTTCCTTCGTTATAAGATGAAGTTGCAAGGATTAACTCACCTACATTCATGTTTTCTTTAAGACCGCCACAAGTTCCAATTCTAATAATTTTTTTTACTCCAAAAAAGTAAAAAAGTTCAAAAGCATAAATACTCATAGAAGGCATACCCATGCCAGAACCCATCACTGTAACCCTTTTATTCTTATAATATCCAGTAAATGCAAACATGTTTCTTGTATCACTTACAAGCTCATAATTATCTAGAAATTTTTCAGCTATATATTTAGCTCTTAATGGATCTCCAGGCATTATAACAGTGTCTGCAATACTTTCTTTTGTACAATTTATATGTACTGGTTTTAGCCCCTCTTGTACTTTTGGTACATTCACATTAATCACACTCTCTTCTATTCTTACTTATAGTTTAACACAACTTATGTAAAACAAAAGACTATAAACATTTTATTTACACTTTTATTTACACACTATCTTATAAGTTTTCTAACATTATCTATCGCATTTTTTTCAATTCTTGAAACTTGAGCTTGAGAGATATTATATTCTTGGGCAAGTTCTGTTTGCGTTTTCCCAAAAATATATCTAGCTGTTAAAACATCTTTTTCTCTCTGCTTTATGTTATTTAATGCCCGTCTTAAAGATATAACCATGTCTCTATCCGTATTAAAATCTTTTTTATCAGCTATTTGATCAAATAAATAAATTGTATCTCCACCATCATTGTAAATAGGTTCAAATATTGACATAGGTTCTTTAAGTGAATCAAGTGCATAATCAATTTGATATTCATTAATTTTAAGCTCTTTAGCAATTAAATCATTTGAAGGGCTAATACCATATTTTTTTTCGTATTCATCTTTATACATGATTATTTTATAAGCAAGTTCTTTAATACTACGACTAACCCGAATAGTAGTATTATCTCTTATATATCTTTTTACTTCACCTAAAATCAAAGGACAAGCATATGTTGATAATTGAAGATTATATGATAAATCAAAATTCTCTACTGCTTTTATTAATCCAATTACTCCCACCTGAAAAAGATCATCTAAATTATATTTTTGATTATTAAATTTTTTTAATATACTTAAAACCAGTTTTAAATTTCCATTAACTATTTCATCCTTTGCTCTCATATCACCATTTCGATATTTTTTAAATAACTCAATAGTTTCTTCGTTTTTTAATACTTTTAATTTGTTAGTATCTATACCTGTTATCTCTACTTTATATGTACTCATAAAAAAACTCCTTTCATTCTTATTTTGATTAAAAAGAGTCTTTTTTATTCAATTTTATCTTCCTTTTTTCTTTGGTGGTACTCCTATTTCTAAATTATGTCCCCAATCAATAAATTCTTCTTCATCATAATCACTTTTTGAAGAATAACTATTAATTATTTCTTTTAAATTTAAATTTTGAAATTCCATCATAGCTTCTTTTTCTTGATTTAATCCAAATTCTTGCATATATAAACCATACGCATATTTTTTTAAATTTTCATCAGTCATTTCACAATAACCATCTTCTAACATATTTTTTGCAAAAAATCTTAAATCATCATTCATATCCATAAAATACCCAGCCATTGGAGCTGCAATAAGCCCTTTATGCTTATTAGCATTTAAATATTTTTCTTCTACACAGTTTTTCAAGAAGAAAAATTGACTATATGTGCAATCAATTATATAACTTTTTTTTACTATTTTTCCATCTATCATAACAGGTATTTCCACTGTTCCAAAAGCATGAGAACCATCTCTTTTAAAAAAATTGGCCGTATTGTTATAAGTGACTTTTAAACCTAATTTTTCTAAAGGATAAATACTTGAAAATTGTGAAAAACCACATGTTCCCATCAAGTCATAATTATTTAAATTATCTGTTTCATTTGATTTTTTCAAATTTTCTCTAGTATTATTAACTGTCCATTTTATTAAATTTTCTGCTTCTTCTAACGTATAATATTCTTTTTTATCCAAATCATTTAATAAGCTATAGTCAATATCATGATTTTTTACTTCATGATCTATTGTAAATATAACTTTATCCTTATCATATTTATAGCTATTTAAAAAATTAGTATAGTAATTTTCTTTTGTTAAAATTTCTAATTTATATTTATAAATATACATTTTATTGTATTTTTCTATTAAATCTTTTTTAGAACACAAATTATCATAATATTTTTGTTCTAATTCTAAAACTTCTTGACAAGTGACTTTATAAACATTTTCCAAATGTTTTTTTAATAAACTTGCTAATATTTTTTGAAACATTTTTATCACCTTATAAATTCATAATATCATATTTTTTTTATTAATCAAGAAAGCATTTAAAAACAGTGTAAAGTTTTATAATTAATATTTTAATTTATAGAATATTTCTATACTTTATAGTATAATTATATAAGGTGATATTATGTTATATCCAAACAATATCAAGAAAGATAAAAAGAGTTTTATTAATTATGGAAACAGAGGAATGAGTTTAGAAAATTTAATTAATGAAACTAATGAATATTACTTAGAAAATGATATTGCTTTAATTTTTAAAAAACCTACTCCAATTGGGATTGCTAAAGTAAGTTATAATAGTTTTGGAAAAAGTATTGATAAAGCTTATTTCAAGGAACAATCAACTTTAGATTATAATGGATTATACAAAGGAAAATATATTGAATTTGATGCAAAAGAAACACAAAATAAAACATCTTTTCCAATAGCTAATGTTCATAATCATCAAATTCAACATATAAGAAATGTAATTAAACATCATGGAATTTGTTTTTTAATTATTAAAATAAATGGAATGTATTACTTATTATTAGGTAAAACATTTATTAATTATATAGATAATACTACAAAAAAAAGTATTCCCTATAATTTTATAAAAGATAATGCTTATCAAATATATGAAAAATATAATCCACCATTAGATTATTTAAAAATAATAGAAAAGTTAATTAAGGAGGAAATATAATGGCAAAGAAAATTAATGTAAAAAAAGTAAATAATAAAATACGTGAAAAAACTTCTAATATAAAAGAAAATGCCAAAAGTAAATTTGGAGGAAATTTAAAAACATTAATAGTTGTATTATTTTATACTTTAGGTATTGTAATTGCTTCGACTGTTTTAATATTTGGCTTATATATTATAATTACAGCACCTGATTTTAACACAAAGCAACTATATAAAAAAGAAGCAACAGTCTTATATGATAAAAATGGTAATGAAATAACGAGACTTGGTAATGAAAATAGAGTTTTAGTTACATACGATGATTTACCTCAAACACTAATAGATGCTTTAGTAGCTACTGAAGATTCGCGTTTCTTCCAACACAATGGATTTGATGCTGCTAGATTTTTAAAAGCATCAGTTGGACAAGCTTTAGGTAATTCTTCAGCTGGTGGTGCATCAACATTAACAATGCAACTTGTTAAAAATACTTACACTTCTAATGAAGCTAGTGGTATGAAAGGTATCATAAGAAAATTTACTGATATATACATGGCAATATTTAAAATCGAAAAAACTTATACCAAAGAAGAAATTATTGAGTTTTATGTAAATAGCCAGTGGCTTGGTAATGGAAATATTAATTATAAAGGTGTATATGGTGTTGAACAAGCAAGTCAAGAATATTTTGGTAAATCTGTAAAAGATTTATCTTTATCAGAAAGTACCCTACTAGTAGGAATGTTTAATAACCCAACTAGTTTTAATCCATATAACTATCCAGAAAATGCAAAAAAAAGACAATCTGTAGTTTTAAGTTTAATGGTTAAACATGGTTATATAACAGAAGATGAAAAAAAAGTTGCTGAAAGTATTCCAATTGAATCATTACTTGTAAATGACGATAATAAAACCTATACTAATCCTTATCAACCTTTTATCGATTATGTAATTGAAAATGTTAAGAAAAATACTGGTGATGACCCTTATTCAGTACCTATGGCTATTAAAACAACTATGGATAGAGAAATCCAAGATGTTGTTAATAATGTAACTAACGGAACAGGTGGCTATACATTTGTAGATGATAAAGTTCAAATGGGTATGGCAATAACTTCTACAAAAGATGGTTCTGTAGTAGCATTATCTGGTGGTAGAAATTATCAAGCAGTCGGATTAAATAGAGCTACAGATATAAGTAGACAACCTGGATCAACTGCTAAACCAATATTTGATTATGGTCCTTATATTGAATATCAAAATGGTTCAACAAGCACTTATTTCTTCGATGAACCATATACTTATTCTTCAGGTGGTTCAATTAAAAACTACGATAATAGATATAAAGGTATGATTACAATGCGTGATGCTTTAGTGGATAGTAGAAATATACCTGCTCTACAAGCTTTCCAAGCAGTAGATTCAAATAAAATTGCTGAATTTGCTCATAATCTTGGAATTAATTATGGTGAAGGATTGTATGAATCATGTTCAATTGGTGGGTTT
Source organism: Bacilli bacterium (assembly GCA_016297695.1). Taxonomy (GTDB): domain Bacteria; phylum Bacillota_I; class Bacilli_A; order RF39; family UBA660; genus RUG14121. The sequence continues at coordinate 3,541 of JAEDGC010000041.1, read as the reverse complement.
GATGGTGTAAATCCATTACAAATGAGTTCTGCATATGCTGCTTTCGGACGTGGTGGAGATTATATAGCACCTTATGGATATACAGAAATAACTTATTTAGAAAATGATAAAACTATTAAATATAATTATGATAAAGTCGAAGTAATGAGTGAAGAAACTGCTTATATGATCACAGATATATTAGTTACTGGTGGTTCTAGTGGTGTTGGTGGTGCAATAAGAGTAAGTGGTACAGAAGTAGCTGCTAAAGGTGGTACAACTACAATGGATGCAGCAAGTAGAAAAGCTCTTGGTCTTCCAGATTCAGTAACACCAGATCACTGGAATAATACATATACAAGTGATTATTCAATATCTTTATGGTATGGATATGATAAATTAACAAAAGGCGGTAGCTACATCACTTCTACTCCAGGTAGCAAAGCAAGACGTGGAATTATGGCTGCAGTGGCAAATAAAGTTTATAAGAAGAATGCAAAATTTAAAAAGCCTTCTGGTGTTGTAAATGTTACTGTTGAAAAAGAGACAATACCTGCTACTTTACCAAGTGAAAATACTCCTGATGATATGAAAATGTCAGCATTATATAAAGCTGGTACTGAACCTACTGAAGTATCAACAAGATATTCCACTTTAGATAATCCAACTAATGGTTCATATATAACAAGTGCAACTGTAGTTAACTTAAATTGGAATGCAATAAAAACACCTGATGCTATTGATCAAAATGCACTTGCAGATTACTTTAATACTAATTATGGTAAATTTGCTGAAAAATATTACGAAAAAAGAATTGCGTATAATACTAGCTATATTGGTACTATAGGTTATGAAGTATATTTAAATAATAATGGTAATCTATCATACTTAGGATTTACTTCTAATAATTCTTATAGTTATAATGGTGATGGAATTTCAAATTATAATTTTGTTATAAAATCTGCTTACAGTATATTTAAAAATAATCGAAGTTCAGGATTAACTATTACGACTAAATATGATAATCCTATACTTCCTACTGAAACTCCTAGTGAACCAGATACAAATACTACAGTTACAGTAACTCCATAAAAAAAGAATGTACATTTAACTAATGTACATTTTTTTTATAATATTTACATTCTTCTTTAAATAAACATTTATCACATGTAGGATTTTTACTTTTACAAATATATCTTCCAAACAAAACCATTTGATGATGAATTCTTACCCATTTTTCTTCTGGAAAATATTTCATTAATTTTTTCTCTATTTTTCCAACATCATCATTAAGTGTAGCTAGTTTTAATCTTTTAGATACTCTTTCAACGTGAGTATCTACAGCTATTGCTGGAACATTATAAATATTAGATAAAACAACATTACATGTTTTTCTACCAACACCGGGAAGTGATTCTAAATATTTTCTATCATTAGGGACAATTCCATTGTAATCATTAATTAGATATTTGGCTATATTAACTACATATTCACTTTTTCTTTTATAATTGCCTAAAGAGTATAGAATGCTTTCAATATCTTTTAAATTTACACTTGCTAATGAATTTAAATCATACTTACTAAATAATTTTTTTGTTACCATATTAACTCTTTTATCGGTACATTGGGCACTAAGAACAGTAGCAATTAATAATTCGTAATCTTTACTATATTCTAATTCACATTTAGGATTAGGTATCATCAAATCCATTTTATATAAAAATTCACTATTCTTCATCATCATTTAACCAATCAAAATCAAAGATTTCATCTTCTTTTTCAGTTTCTTTTTTTATTAGATTATTTTTAACGTCATCCATATTTTTATAGCCTTTTCTTTTCCATTCATGTAATACTGTATCGATATATCTCATGTTAGTTGCACCATTATATACCGCTTCTTTTAAAGCTCCTAAAATAAGTTCTTCACTAAACCCAATTTCTAAGAATCTATTAATATATTCATATTCACTAGGAGATAAAGTTCTAGCAAATTCATTTTCAAATTGCGTAAAAATATTATCTGTATTTTTTATTTTCTTTTCATTTTCTATTTCTGCATTTATTAAATTATAAAAATTATCTAAACAAATGCCATCATAAATTCTTCCTTCACTATCTTTACCAGTTTCAAAAGATATTAATTTTTTACTCATTAATTTATTAAAAGAATCCATTATATTTTCTTCAGAAATTCCCATATTTTTTTTAATTAAATCAATATCAAAAATACTATTATCAGCATTTTCAAAATACAAAAGTAATAAAAATTCTTCCATGGATAGTTTTAATTCCATTGATTTTTGAATCAAATGTTTTCCAACAATAAATTTTTTTTCCTTCAAAATATCTGTAATATTCATTAACTCATCCCCTGTCTTATAAATTTAATAATTTCATTCTTATTATTTTTTAATTTACCACTTAAAATTCCATCGATTATTATATCCTGAATAATTTTAATTTCTTTACAATCATTAGTAATTACAACATCTTTTATTTCTAAAAAAGTTATATCTAAATCTTTAGCAGACTTAATTGGTAATTTATTATACATATCAACTATTTCATCCTGCTTATATCCTAATATTTTAGCAGCAATCGATGAAATGTACAAGCCATAATTATATAGTATTTGATTGTTTATTATTTTTTTTGCAACAATTTTTTTTATTGCTTTCATATTATTTTTTTCTTCTTTAGTAAATGGATATTTTTCATTTTCTATATTAAGTTGGCTATACATACCACTTAAATCAGCAACATATTTGATATCATTATGCACACTTATGCCAAGCATATTTAAAATATTATACTTTTTTAAAAGATTTAAACCCTTTTTAAAGTTTTTACTAACTAGTATTTTATCTATTTCATTTTTGATTCTTGTAATAGACAATTCATTTATATATTCTTTATACATTACTATTCCATCATTTAGTTTATCATCTATTTCAAAATCATAAACTGTTGCAAATCTAATTGCCCTTAATATTCTAAGAGGATCTTCTTTAAGTCTTATATTATCTCCTATTAACCTAATTTTTTTATTAGTTATATCATCTTTTCCATTTAAATAATCAATTAAATTATCATTTTTATCCATACATAATGAATTTATAGTAAAATCTCTTCTTAAAACATCGTCTTTTAAGTCTTTTATAAATTGAACCTTTGTTGGTCTTCTCTTCTTATAATTATACTCTTTTCTAAAAGTTGTTATATCAAAATTATAATTATTTCTATTAAAATTTATTGACCCATATAAATTACTTTCTTCATTAATATTAAATATTTGTTTTATATCTTTTGGTAAAGCACTCGTACAAATATCAACATCTACAGTAGGTATTCCCATAATTATATCTCTTACATATCCACCAACTATATATGCTTCAAAATTTGCTTGTTCTATTCTATCTAAAACTTCATATACTATTTTATTCATAATCTCTCCTAATAAGATTATATCACTTATAATAAATTTAGTAAAATTTTCAAGTAAAAATGATGTAGTAAACTAGATGTGGGAATAATTATTAAAACATAAAAAAAGAGAAAA
>JAEDGC010000110.1 GCA_016297695.1 Bacilli bacterium | reverse complement strand
GCACAATGCAGGCAAGTAAATCTACTTCTTTTTCAGATAATACAATTCCCCATCTATTATCATATACAGAAGCATAACAATTACAATTAAAACACGAAGTAATTAACACTATTAACATTAAAGATATTAATAATTTTCTTTTCATTAATTGTCCCCTTTCTATTTAAATGTATATATATTATAGCATAAAACTCCTATTTTGTCAATAGGAGTTTTAATAAATTTTAATCTGTAATTTCAACTTGATAATTATATAAAGCGTCATATAATTGTTGTGGAATTTGATTTTTATATTTATCTGCAACTTGTTTAATTAATTGTTCTTTATGATACTTATATACTTCAAATGCTTCTTGTGGAGTAAAATAAGTACCATAGTCTTCTCTTTTATTTCCTATAATCCAATTATTCATTCTTGCTCTATAATGTTTTTTACCTTGTTTATTATAAGATACACCTATTGGTAAATCACCTCTTACTGTTTTACAATTTGTAAACATTACATTTATATTATTTGGAACAAAAATACAAGTTTGTGGTGAATAAATTTTATTTCCTTTAACAAGAATATCTTTATCAAGCCTCATAACTTCATTATCATTAACTTCATAATAATTTTCTTCATACCATTGTGCAAATTTTTGATAATTTAACCATTCTTCGCAAACAGAACAATCCTTATAAGTTGGTTTATGTAATTGGTATTTTGTATCATAACATCTTTTTAGCATTTCAACCCAAACTCTGTATGATGGGGTTGGAATTGTATGACCATTTTGGTTTGTATAATCTTTTGTCTTTTTATATTTACCATCATTTGAATAACCAATTCCATATACTAGACCTCTAGTTTTTTTCATTTTCTAATAACTCCTCTAGCCAAGTATTTCTTTGTGCAACTACATCTACTAATAAACTATCTTCAAATGTTTTTTGTTGACCTATATCGCAATGAAATTCTTTTGCTCTTGTATCGCTTACATATAATAATTGTTTTGACAATAATCTTTGGTGCATAGGACTTACAATATTAATCACAGCCTTCCATTCTCCACCTTGACTTCTGTGTGTAGAAATTGCCCTTGCAAGTAATAATGTATTTAACTTTTGTTTTTGAATTACTATAAGTTCTTCACTAAATTGACATACCATATATTTATCTTGAATATCTCTAACTACACCAATTTGACCATTATATAATTGCGTAAGTTCCACATCTTCTTCCGTTAATATTCCATTGCTTTGTTCAATCTGTTCAAAACTTTCAAGTGGTAAAGCCTTATAGTCATTTTTTGTATTGATTACACGACTACCAATTCTGAATGTAATGTTTACCGAATCATTTTTATAAGATAATGATTTTTGATTAGGTTTAGGTGGGTTATATTCATTTTCAATAGTTTCATTTAATTTATAAGACCCACATTCACCAACGTTATAAGGTGAAAGGATAATAATTTCATCTTCTTTATATTTTTTTCTTAATCTTGCATATTCTTCAATTACATTTTGAAAAATGTCTTCCGTTTCAATAAATTTATAATTATTAAATATAGTATAAGAATTTGTTTCAGAATGATATTTAACCTTGTCACTATTTAAAAATTTCTTACCTTGTCTTACGTTTTCACCTACAAATGCACCACCATTTGTATCATATCTAAAGACCTTTGTTAATTCTGCTATACAAACTTTTTTACTGTTAATAATATCGTTGAAAACACACCCTTTGCCTATTGATGGTAATTGATAAGGGTCGCCACAAAGTACAATTTTACATTTAGGGTTAGTAATACAATCAATAAGCATTATAAACACATCTAAACTAACCATACCACATTCATCAATGATAATTGCGTCTGAATTTATTTCTTTGTCACGTAGACATTTTCTATGAATTGTACTTGCCGTTCTGTTGGTTTGTTCTGCCACCCTTAATGCACTTGCCCCAGTTGGTGTAAGTAAAGTATATGAAATATTATTATCTTCCATTAGTTTTACAAGTGCTTTAATCGAACTTGTTTTACCACTTCCTGCACGACCAACTAATATTGTTATGTCTTTTTCACAAAAATTTTTAAGTAGCATACTTTGTTCTTCTGTTAATTGAAATCCGTCTACGTTTGTGTATTTTTCCCAATCAATATTTAAAACATTTGGAGATTCTGTTTTATTAATAACTAAATCTTTTATAACACATTCTCCATTATATGTTGTTGCAATAGAAATTCTTTTAGTTTCTTCATCGTAATAAAACAACTCATTGTTTAAAACCGTAGGAACTATATATTCTTCTAAATCTTTTGCAATCGGATATTCTGACATTATATAATTATATAAAACATTTGCGTCTATATATGTGTCACCTTCTTCTTCGTTTCTTTCTAATACAGAAAGAATAAGATATGAACACCTTTGTTCACTACATTTTAAATCTGGTCTTAATTCCATTATTAGTCTGTCTGCGTTTTCAAAAGACCTTTTAAGACATTGTATAAGAACTTTATATGGATTTTCATTTAATATTTTGTCAATATTTTCTTCGTTAAAAAACATTGATATTAAACTTTTACAATCTGTTACATTTATATCCCAAGATTTGTATTTTTGTAACATTGCATAATACTTAAATTTTTCTGTTAAAGTTCTTGTATAAGAATTAAGGTACGCTTCTCCAACACCTTTAATTTTCTTTATATCAATTGCTTCTTTTCCGTCTTTAAGTACAATGCTAATGAAATTTGGATATGCTTCTAAAATATTATTAGCAATTCTTTCACTTGATGTACACTCCATAAGAATTTGAAATTTTTCTTCTTGTGATATTTTATCGAAATCAATATTTCCAAGATTAAGTACAGATATAATTTTTACACAAGAACCATATCTGTTGTCACAAGATATTTCTTTAACTTCAATTTCATATTCTTTTCCTTCTGTTAAATAAGAGTCTTCACCTTTTGAAGAAAATGTCATATATGGTGACAAAGTTATTCCTTCATATTCTCCTATTGGCGACCAAGCAAAAATACGAAAGGCTTCTTTTTTAAAATTACACTTTATACACTTTGCTTTAAGTTTAATCAACATAAAATAAATCCTCCTTGATTTGATATATGTATTATACCACACCAAAAAGGACTTGTCAATAGTTTATATTTAATTTTGTTTATCTTTTTCAATAATGTCTATTGCCATTTGTATTGCTTGTTTTTCTGTTTGTGACAATCCTAATACATACAGCATATTTTTTAATACTTGAACTAATTGTTCGTTGTTTTCAATAACCAAATTCTTGCCCCCAATAATAAGTTCCATCATTTTCATAAATCGAAATTGCCATTTTTGTAAAGTCA
>JAEDGC010000109.1 GCA_016297695.1 Bacilli bacterium | reverse complement strand
TACGAAACAATTTTTGTTTTTACGAAACAATTTTTGTTTTTACGAAACAATTTTTGTTTTTACGAAACAATTTAAAAAAGAGTGTAAGAACCACTCCTTAAGTATTTTTACACTCCCTTTAAACAGTATATTAATAATTCACAATTTCTTTTTTCTTTTGTAGCTTATTAGTTTAGAAGTATTTAATACTCCTTTCTTTTTAATTTTATTTTATTCTATTTTATTTTTATTCTGTTTTATTTTTTTATTCAACATACGCCATTTGTACTTTTGTTACACCATTTTTTTTTGCATTTTCTAAATGATACTTTAATGAACTATCGGTTATTCCACTTGATATTAAGGCTACAACCGTAATCATACATCTTGTTTTTAAATCAATAGAAGTATCGTTCCAGTTTTCTCCAAACAAAATATCATCATTATAGTGAGCAAAGTTAGGAGCAAAGTTTTCTAAGGCGTCTCTTCCTTCCGTTTATTTTATTATAGTAATTCCTTCTTTCTCTTTCTTATACCTTTATTATACTCCTTTTTTATTTTTATTAAACCAGACTTACCTTTCTTTACCTTAATTGTTAGTATCAAAAGTTTTATTCTTTTATATATTTGTACTCATATTTATATGTATTAGTATTGACATCAAGAATAGCACGAACTTTAATCTTTGTAATTTCTGTACCATTTTTTACTTCAATTTTGAAAAATTTAGAACCTTTTTCTTCAATTTTTTTAAATTTATATGATAATTTTCTATCTTTACTGATTTCTCTTACTTCGATTGAGGTTTCATTGTTTTCATTTTCAATTTCAAGTTCAACTTCATTAATCTTTTTACCATTATTTACGACAATATATTTATACTCATGTTCATACTCATTCATTTCTTGTTCTACTTCTTCGCTAACAAGTACATAATTATTGTCATTTTCAATGATTTTAAATTTTGATTCTGTTTCAGTTTCATCATTTTCATTTTTTTGAGTAATGAGGCCTTCTAAAGTATATTCCTTGTCGTTAGTTATCGCTACTCCTTCAATTTGTTTAATAGTCGTAGTCTCGATTTCATCATCATCTATTTCTTGAAATTCTTTTACTTCTTTTTCATTATAATATAAGGAATAAACTATGTTATCATTACCGAGATTTCGCGTAGTTATTTCAATTAAATGTTCATAATCTGTTTTATCAGATTTTTTAACCACGGTTTTGAAACCACCATTATCGTTTAGTAACTCTTCCATCATATTTAAGTATTTATCAATAACTTCTTTCTCAGCTACATCACTTTCGCTCATAACTCTACTAAGTTTTTTAACCGCGCTAGTTTCTTCAGTCATTTCTAACATCTTAATTGAAGATAGTGTTTGATAGGACATGTTGATTGTGACATCATCAAATTTGTCAGTTTTAGTATGCTCTTTCTTATTACAAGCAGTTAGAAACATAAAAGTGCTTATAATTAATAATAATGTAAAAATATTTTTTTTCATATTTTTTCCTCCGTTTCAATTAATAAACAAACTAGGGGCTTTTTTTATTGGTATTTTTTTAATTATTTTTATTTTTTATTAACTTTTTTTCTATATAAGCATTTTCATTAACAAAATAATACTTTATTGATGTATTATTATCTATAACTTCTACAGTCCCCCTATAATTAGCAAATTTGACTTTTAGTTTTACATCATTATCTTCTATTTTAGCCGTTAATTTTTCTACTTTACCATATTCCTTCATTTCTATCACGACTTCTATTTCATCATCTTCTATTTCGTATGATAAAGCATATTCTTTAGTCTTTACATTATCTACAAATGCAGTATAAATAAATTCCTCTTCATTACTTTCTTTTTCTTGTTTGATTATAAAATATTCATTACTATTGATGGTTACTTTGAGAGTTGCTTCTATTTCATCATCTTCTGTTTCAATCTTTCCTTCTATTTGATAAGTCATATTATTGATTATTATAATACCTTCAAAATCAAATAACTCTTCTTCATCTTCGATGATGGTTTTTGTTTTATTAAAATATATCGTATACTCTAAATCAAAGTTACTGTTAAAAAATGGTTGGATAATCATTTTATTTTTATATGCATCATCAACGGTATCTTCTATTTTGTAGGTAATTTTATCTTTCACCAATAACTGTTTAACAGTTAAGTAATGGTCATGAATTCTATCAGTAATTTCTTTCAATTCGCTATCAGCAGTTTTTTTCGCATTTTTTCTACCACGAGTTGCTTGGTTAGTTGTTTTTGTATAAAGAAAGTTACCTGCTGCCATTATTTCAAAAGCATAAGCATCATCAATTGTCGATGCGATAGTAGGGACCTTGATGGTCGGTTTCGGTACAACTGCACTTTCTTTTTTTATAAATATCATTGTTAAAATTAAAGTAATTATTACTAAGGCAGCACATGTTGATAAAGAAAAAAAGCGAAAATTAAAAAATGACTTTTTTGAGTTTTTTGATTGTACATTACTCTTAATGTAACTCGATTGATTAGGAATATTGATGTTATTAATTTCTTCTTTTAAATTTTCAATAAATTTATCGTATTTACTCATTTTCTTTACCAACTTTCTCTCTAACTTTTTTTACAGCTTTATTATAAAGCCAAGTGATGGTACCCAAAGGTTTATTCATAATTTTCGCAATTTCACGATGTTTTAAATCATCTATAACATGCAGAATAAAAACTTCAAGTTCTTCATTTTCTAATGTTTCATAAACAATATCGAGCAATGGTGTTTCGTTAGTTTTCTCATGATAAGTATCCTCATACTGATCAAAATCATAAAACGTTTCTTTCTTCTGTTTATTGTAAATGTTAATCGCGAGATTTCTCGCAATAGTAACAATAAATGCCACAACATTGGTTTTTTCTTTATATTTATGGATATTGTTTAAAAATTTTAGATATGTATCTTGCATTACGTCTTCGGTCATGGTTTTATTTTTTAAAATACTTAGGATCGCTATATGAACTTGTCGTTTTGTTAATTCGTAAAATTCATCAAATACATCCATATTATTATTTTTAAGTTGTACAATTATCTCATGCATTTGATCAGTATCTATCTTATTCATTATTTTACCTCAATTAATAAACCATTAAAATTCTTTTTTTATTGGTTATTTTAAATTATTATAACATATTTATGTTTTAAAGAGTAATATTTTATCTTGTAAACATTAAAAACCTAGTAGTAAATACTACTAGGTTTTTTTGATTAACCGTTATATTTAGGATTATATAAATTTGTTGGGGGGATATTTTGCATTAAACGCGACTTTATGTCGCAAATATGCTGCATTAAGTCGTTTAGTATACGATAAACAAGTCTATGTCCG
>JAEDGC010000040.1 GCA_016297695.1 Bacilli bacterium | reverse complement strand
ATTATATAACTTGTATTTTCTCTTAAAATTTTCCAACATTTACTTTACTTCATCAGTAAAAATAAACATGATAAAATGTATCATGTTTAAGAAAGAACTAAACGAAAACCGAGGCGGCTGTACGCTCCACCAGTGTCGCCGATGAAGCCGAACTGACCAGATAGCACTCCGTAAGTGTAATGGCCGCCTCGACCGAACCAAGGGTCAGACGAGTCGCCAAAGTACGAAAAGTCGGCATACCAATTATTGTGTTGTCTATTATTCCCGTCTTTGTCTGCATAGTAATAGAATGGACCCATTTCACCAGTTGCATCACCTAAGATTCTTTTGCTATGTGTTGTCCAGCTACTACTTGAATCATATTCATCATAATATTTACTATTATAATTAGCTAATGTTGTTGCATCAAACTCTGATGAACCATATGTATCTTTTCGATATGCTGCCATATAATCATGAGCTCCACCACTCATATCATATACTCCAGTTATGTTTCCTGTTGTACTTGCTTTATATCCAGTTGTTGTATTATATGGTAATGTTACATCGCTACTTGTTCCATATGTTCCTGGATATGATGATTGATCTGTAGAATCAGTTGATGCATATCCCGTTAAGTATGATGAATTATTATTTATTCTTACTTCGGTATTAATTCCATATTTTGAATGAGATAAGTATGCAACTGCTCCCCATTCTGTATTCTTCATCATATGACTATCATTATCTCTTTGATAGTTGTATGCTGCTTCAAACATTGTTTTTAATGTTTGATTTCTTAATGATCTTACTCCTGGTTTTACTGTTAGATTATTTATGTCACCAGTTGTTTCAAATTTTGCTACCCATAAGCCATTTGCATTCATACTTATAAATGCCGGATGAGTCATATAATCTCCAACAGCACAAATTCCACTTGCTCCACTTGTCATTGGTGTACTACATTCATTTGTATTACTATCAATTGTATTAGTTAAACCAAACTTAATATTTATCTCTTTTGCTATACTAATTGTTGGTTTTGATTCTGTATATCCATCCGTTTCTCCTAAGTTAAATATTTCATAGGAGTATTTTGGTATCCAGACAAAGTATGATTCTATATTACTTTCTGGTATTACAGCATCATTACTATATGTACTACTATCATCTTTTAATATTACTGCATTTGCCCATCTTTTATTTTCATAATTATACCACTCACTATATACTGATGCTTTGGTTACTGTTCCATCATCTGCTATATTTACTGGTACTAGATTATTTTTTAATACCGGATCTGCTCCATTTAAAATATTTTCTTTATATGCACCTTTAAAATCTATGTTACATCTTATTTTTTTACTGTCTCCTGGAACAATATTTATTAATCCCCAATTTTCATTATCCCAATTTGCACTTGTACCATTTTGACATGTCACAGAATTAACTATATAATTGCTATTTTTACTTGGAAAATTAACATCTTCTTTATTACCATCTATCGTAAAAGATAAAATCATATTTTCCGTATCAAATTCTTTAATTTGACTTTTTATTACATCATATTTCTTTTCTAATTTATATATTGCATAGGATTTATAAAATATAAATACTGATAATATTATCAATATAATTATTCCCGCAAATATAAATTTCCTTGATGATATTTTATTATTTTCTTTTTTATTAAATTTTTTTAACTTTAGCATACTGTTAATTCTCCCTACTAGTATATTCTATATTACCAGTATACCCCCCCCCCGAAGGCTTTTGTCAAGAAAAAACGACGATATTTTCGTCATTTCATAAATATATTATTTATCGATACTATAAGATTCAGTTTCTATATCTCCAAATAAACTATCAAAATCAGATACTTTTGTAACCTCTGGTTGTTCTTTATTTTCTTCTAAAAGAACCTTTTCTTCTTTTTCATCAATTTTTGGTTCTTCTTTTAAATTTGATACTTCTTTGCTATCTGCCATTTTTGGTAATTCGAACATTGGTGAAAAAGAAGTATTTTTTTCTGGTTCTTTATTTGCAATAACATTTTCTTCTTTATTAATATAAACTGAACTAAATGGTGCTTCAACAGTTCTGAAAGTAGAATTTGTATTTCCTTGTACTTCTTCTTTTACTTGTTCAACACTTAAATTATTTTCTATTTTTTCTTCTTCTTTTGGTAATTCTATATTAGTTTGAAACAAATCATCTATATTTATATCATTTAACTCATTATTATCATCATCATTTTTTTCAATGCTTTCATCAATTTTAGGTAATTCAAATGATAAATTATTTATAGCATTATCATCTTGTATACTAGAATTTAATTCAGGTTTTACAACTACATCATCATCAATATTTAGTTTTGGTATTTCAAGTAAAATATCATCGTGTGCTTGTTCAATATTATTTTGAATTACTTCATTAGAGACATCACTTGTATTTTCTAAATCTAAATTTGGTTGAGCTATTTCTTGTATTTCTAAACTTTCTACATTTTCATTAGTTTCTTTAAATGTATTAGCATTTTCTAACTCCAATTTTTTTGTTTCTTCTAATTTTCTTTTCTTTTCATCTTTCTTACCAAAAAATAAAATAAGTAAAAATAAAAATATTAAAATGGCAATTACTATAAATAAAGTTATTCCAAAATACTTATTGTCGTATAATTTATATAGAAATTCCATTTCCTCACCACCTTTATATTCTATTAAAATGATATCATAAACATATTTGTAAATCAACAAAAATTATTTGTTTGTTATTTTTTTGACTTTTATTAAACAATTTTATATGTGTCTATATTAAAAAAATAAAAAAGTGAATTCACTTTTTTATTAGCAACATCTAGGTTCATAGACATTTGAATATTCATTTTCTTCACAACAAGTATATGATGGTGTAAATGTATGGCGATATACATGATGATTTATAATTCTTGTATTACATGGTATAACATGTCCTTGCCCTTTTTTGATAGATTTAATTAAATGTAATAGACTGATAAAACTTTCCACCAATTGCAGTTAAATTAACATATTTGTCAGTTCGAGAACTAGAAGCCATACTACTAATAACCATAGATTTTGTAGCAGTATTTACAAGTCCTAATGATGTTAGTCTATCAATAGGATATAATGGCATTCCTGTAGTATCTTTCACTTTACCGCTATATATTGCCCTCAAATATTTGACATCGTTAATAAATAACATTCTTACAATCTCTGAAAATTCACAAAATTCAGACCAAGTAATTTTTTCGTTAACATAATTTCTAAACAAATTAGCTAACATAGTAGATTTTTGTAATTCTATATTATTATTTAAAATTATTAATACTCTACCTAGTTCTTCTTCAGCTTTTTTATTATTGCTATTTATTTCATTACGATATTTTTCTAATTTTTCAACGCCAATTTTACCTGAATTAAATTGTTTTATAAAATTTAATGTTTGTTTAAGTAAGTTTCTATCATGTATGTTTTGCGCTGTTTTAGTAACACCTATCAAAAAACCTACAATAGGAAAATCTTTAAATAACCCATCATCTAATAAACTATCAATACCTAATTCTGCAACATCACCTAAAACTTCAGTTGAATCAGAAAATAACGAATCTTTAAAACTTGGAATTATTTTATCCACTTTATCACCTCTTGGTATAATATTATATCATGAACTTAGCTAAATTTATTAAAAGCAACCTTAATATTTATAGTTTTATCTTCAAATATTTCTATTCTATCAATTAGATTAATTATTAATTCTCTACTAGGTTCTTTCATAGATAAAAATTTATCAATATACTCATTAATCATTTTATTTTTAGATTCTTCATTAATATTGTCATTAATACTATTATTTAGCTCGTTATATCTTTTTTGTTTTATGTTTAACTCGTTTTCTAATTTTACTTTTACTCTTTCAAATTGTTCTTCAGTTATATTTTTATTTAACTTATCAATATAAATAATATCTAAATTATCATTTATTTGTTTAATATCGTTAGTTAGTGTTTCTAACTCTTTTTTTTGATTCAATTTATTTCCTTCAGTTAGATTACTTAGTACATTATTTTTTACTTTATCTTTATTAATATAACTTAAACACATATTAGTTAATGAATTAATAATTGCCTTTTCTAATTCATCATAATTATTTGAGTGTGTTGTACAAAGTTTTTGTTTCATGTAAGTTCTATAATAATTACAAATGGTATAACATTTATTATCTTTTTTTCTTCTTGATTGTATTGAAATACGATGCCCACAATCACCACAATATAAAAGTCCATCTAATAAATGATTTTCTTTTTTTTCATTTCTTCCTACATTTTTAGGTATCCTTTTTTGTGCTGCATAAAAAATATCTTTATCAATAATAGGTTCATGAGTATTTTCTACAATTATATAATCTTTAGGATTATTTCTAATAACCTTTTTAACTTTATAATTAACTTTATTTCTTCTATTTTGAACTAAATCTCCTATATACATCCTGTTAGTTAAAATATCTCTTATTGTTTTTGGATGCCACTCTCCATATTTTAAATTGTAATGACTTTTCCATTCAAAACTATAATATTGTGCTGGTGTTTTTATTCCTTCATTAGTTAACTCTCTTGCTATTTTAAAAAATGATAACCCCTCCAAACACATATCAAATATTCTTTTAACAACTCTTGCTTGTTCTTCATTTATCACTAAATGATTTTTATTGTTTGGATCTTGAGCATATCCAAATGGAGTTCTTCCACCTACCCATTTTCCTTCTTTTTGTTTTGCTTTTAAACTTGATTTAATCTTCTTAGATATATCTCTTGCATACATATCATTCATTATTGCTTTAAAAGGAGCTATATCATTATTTGAACTATCTAAAAATGTATCTATATTATCAGTAACAGCAATATATCTAACATTATGCTCTGGAAAATATTTTTCTATTAAATTTCCAGTACCAATATAATCTCTTCCTAATCTTGACATATCCTTAGTAATAACCATGTTAATTTTTCCTTGTTCTATATCACTTAATAATCTATTAAAATCAGGTCTATCAAAATTAGTACCAGAATAACCATCGTCAATATAAATATCATAAACTTTCAAATTATTTTCTTTAACATATTGAAGTAGTAAACTTTTTTGATTTGTAATACTTTCACTTTCTAAGGTTTTATCATCATCTTCTCTTGATAGTCTTATATAAAGTCCAACACTATATATCTTATTTAAACTTTCTAACAATCTTTACCTCCTTCTAGAGAAAATCGCGTACATGATGTTACCTTTTTTTATTATTTTTACAAATCATCTGAATATATTTTTTTAATTCTTTATTTAAAACGTTTATTAATATATCATTTATATCTTTATCTTCGTTGAAAATAAACTTTATTTTATACTTATCCATAAATTTTTGTACACCTCACTTAAACTTATGGATAAAATATTAATTTTAGTATTATTTATTATAAAGTTTTAATACATATAAAAAACATCCTACTTCTAATAAATCAATTAATTTTGTAGGATGTTTTATTTTTTTAATTATTTTCTTCTATTTCAAACTTTAATAACTCTTCACAAGTTTTTTCATATAAATCTTGTTCATGTTTAATAGTATCAATTAAGAACATTTTATCTTTTTCATATTCTTTTAACCCCCTCATATAATAAGGTTTATCATCATCTAATACAATAAATGGCATAATGTTATTTCTTAAGCATTCCTTAAACATTATAATTCTACCAACACGACCATTTCCATCACCAAATGGATGTATTATTTCAAATCTAAAATGAAAATCAACTATATCTTCTAAGGTAATATCAGTTTTAGAATTATATTCAGCAAGTAATTTATCTATTTCTTTTTCTACATCTTCTGGTGCAGTAGTATTAATAACATTAACAAGACCTATCATATTTGGAACTATTTTAAATCCACCAACATTATACCTAGGATTTTCTTCATCACTAGTATTTCTTTTTAAAATCTTATTCATCTCAATTATCATATCTTTAGTTAATAACTCATTAACATTATCTAACATATAATCAAATAATTTAAAATGATTTTTAGATTCAATTAAATCATCTAATTTAATTAAATCATCACTTTTAGGAATAAATGAAGATGTATCAAATATTGCTTCAGTTTGTTCACTAGAGAGTCTACTACCTTCAATTTTATTTGAATTGTAAGCAAAATTAACTTGTGAATAATGATATATATTTCCTTTAAATTTAGATTCTTTTTGTTTAATTAATTCATTTTTGATTTTAGTTATATCCATAAAAACCTCTCACTTTCAAATTATAAATTCCTATCCGATTAAATCTAAATTTTCATTAATTATTATTGGTTCAAATCCTGCTATTTCATCATATAAAATTCCTTTTGGAATGTCATGATATAAATATATTTTTTTGTTATTTTTAAATGCTTCATATATTTCAATAAAAGTTGCGCCTCCAATATAATTTGCAATATTATGTTTTTCAAAATTAATACATAATACTGCATCAACACTTTTAATTTTTTCTTCACTCATTCTGAATAATTCTTTTTCTAATTCTGCATGTGCCTTAAATCCTTTTTCCCAAACTTCTTTTTCTAAATTAGGCGTATCATATGTATTAGGCATTAACAATTCGAAACCTTTATTTTCTAAATATTCTTTTATTGGCGGAATTTTATTATAAAATGATGCACTTGATATTATAAATATTTTCAACCTTTACAACTCCTTTTAAATAACAATTTGATTATGATTATTATACCATTAGATTTATTCTTCAATACATGCATTTAATAATGTAATTATACTTATAAAATCATTTTCGCTTAATTTTTCTACAAATTTTAAATTTCTAATTTCATAGTCTATACTTCTTATATGTTCACATAAAACAGAACCATGTACATTTTTAGTATCTTCTAACCTATAATGAGTTGGAAATTCCTTTTCATTAGATGTGATTGGACATACAATTACCATTTTTGTATTTTGATTAAAAACATTAGTGCTAATAACAACTGCCGGTCTAAATCCTTTTTGCTCATGTCCCTTTGTAGGAGTAAAATCAAAAAAAACTACATCACCTTGTTCTGGCATATACTTTTTTACCATATTTCTCTCCCAATATTTTCATCCCAAGAAAATTCTTTAGCTAAATTTTTACCATGATACTCTTTAAATCTATCTTCTAATGATATTTTCTTTTTCTTTGGAACACTAATGATTATTTTATCATCCTTTTGTTCAATATTTAATATATCATTCGTTTTAATATTTAAAGATTTTAAAATATTACTAGGAATTCTAATTCCGTCAGAGTTTCCCCATTTTTGAATTCTTGCTTCCATAATATCATCGCCTTCCATTTATAGTATATACAATGTCTATACATTTGTCAATTACATTTCTTCTTGGCTGCATATATTTTTTATGCTTGTACGCAATCACCGCAATATAATAATCCATATAATACATGTATCGCTTTTTTTCTTAATTTATTTAGTCTATCATAAATTATCACTCTTGTGGAACTTCATGACATATATATCTATGGCAACATCTTTCTTGTGGGCATTCCATTATTGGTGGACACATTGTTGGACATTGAACAGGACAACACATTGCTTGACCTTGACCATACATAGTTTGACTCATTTTTTGACCATCTTCCATTGCTGTTGGATATTCTTGATTCATAAAAGTTTTATCATAACATCTTTTATCTTTCAACATAAAAAATACACTACCTTTCATAGTGTATTTTATGTTAAACAAATAAAGTTGATTAGGTTATTAACTAATTAGTTTTGACTGATAACTATCTATTATAAATTCTCTAAATTGTTCAATTCTATTTTCAGTATATTGAAGATTTTTATTCCCTTTACTTATGCACAAAAAACATAATTCATTATCATTTAAAGTATTTATAACACTTTCTAGAAAAGATAATTGATAATCTTCTATATTTTCAGGTAAATAAAATATTAAATCATATTTATTATTATGAGGTCCTGCTATAAAAATGATAATATTACCTGATCTTGAAATATCATTCGGATTATAAAATTCATAACCTAAATTATCTGCAAAATCACAAATACAATCTTGATGCATACCAAATAAATAATCATAAATAACTATTTTATTATCTTTATCTATTATTTTATTTTTATCTTCATTCATTCTTCTTAAATCATTTTGAGTTGAAATAATTACTCTATAGTTGTTATGCAAAATATCCATAATTTTTCTCCTATTAAAATGGCATTTTAAAATTACCACTTGTCATTTGTTTCATCATAAGTTTCATTTGTTCAAATTGTTTTAATAATCGATTAACTTCTTCCACACTTCTTCCGCTACCTTTAGATATTCTTTGTTTACGCGTTGCTTTAAGTATTTCAGGATGTTTTCTTTCATATGGTGTCATTGAAAGTATTATAGCCTCAATATGAGCCATTTGTTTAGGATCTATATTAATATTATTAAGTCCCATCTTTCTTGCACCAGGTATCATTTTAAGAAGGTTTTCTAAAGGACCAAGCTTTTTAATTTGCTTTAAATTAGTTAAAAAATCTTCTAAATCATAACTTCCTTTTTTCATTTTTTTTGCTTGTTCTTTAGCTTCTTTTTCATCTATTATGTCTTCCACTTTTTCAGCAATTGACATAATATCTCCCATATCTAAAATACGTTCTGCCATTCTTTCTGGATAAAATTCTGATAAACCATCTAATTTTTCAGAGTTTCCTACAAATTTGATTGGAACATTAGTTAAATGTCTAACTGATAAAGCTACTCCACCTTTAGTATTACCATCCAATTTAGTTAATATACAACCAGTAAGATTCAATTTTTCATTAAAGCCATTAATGACATTAATAGCATCTTGTCCCATCATTGCATCTAAAACTAAAATAGTTTCATGTGGATTTACAATATTACTAACATTTATTAACTCATCCATTAAATCTTCATCTATATGAAGTCTACCAGCTGTATCGATAATAATATAGTCATTTTTATTTTCTTTAGCGTATTCTAAAGCTTCCTTAACGATGCTTGTTACTTTTATTTTTCCTTTTGTAAATACAGGAATATCTAAACTTTTTCCAATTGTTTGTAATTGTTCAATAGCAGCAGGTCTATAGATATCACAAGCTACTAATAAAGGGTTTTTAGCATGTTTTTTACGAACTAAATTAGCAATCTTACCACAAGTTGTTGTTTTACCACTACCTTGAAGACCAACTAACATAATAATAGTTGGATTTTTACTTGTTTCTAAAGGAACATAATCTCCACCAAGTAATTCAACTAATTCATCTTTTACTATTTTAATAAATAATTCATCTGGTTTTAAACTTTTTTGGACTTCTTCTCCAAGAGCTTTTTCTTTTACC
Organism: Bacilli bacterium; assembly: GCA_016297695.1. Classification (GTDB taxonomy): domain Bacteria; phylum Bacillota_I; class Bacilli_A; order RF39; family UBA660; genus RUG14121. Next base: position 6,739 of record JAEDGC010000040.1, on the reverse strand, counting down.
TTATTAACAAACTCTTTTACTACTTGATAGTTAACATCTGCTTCTAATAAAGCCATACGAATTTCACGCATTGCATCACTAATATTTTCTTCTGTAATCTTTCCCATGCCTCTAATATTTTTTATAGCATTTGATATTCTATCACCCATATAATCAAACATAATTATCACCTATAAATTATTATAACAAATAAAAAGACTTATAAAAAGTCTTTATTGCATTATAATTTATTTTAAAATGAAGAGCCCATTATTCTAGTTTTTGGTACTTCTATTACTGGACGAACTCCTACAGAATCCCATGAAATATTAGAGTAATCCAAACTACGGCTATAACCACTTATAGTATATGCTCCCTTAGAGTATGATGACTTAGGTGTTTCTAACCAATAGTTTGTTCCAAGAGATGAATCGGAATATCTTGTATTTTCATATAAAAATCTACATTTTTTATTTAGACCTCCAATTGAATTTATTGTATTTTTTCCATCATAACATCCTTTGTAAAGTTCTTGATATGTTAATAATCTCGCAGCATATCCTTCATAACTAAATTCTGTTAAATTTCCAGAATCTGTTGTTATTCCATCTTCTTCGTTTGTTATTTGTCGTATTGTATTATATAAACTTACATTCTTCCATTGACTTGTTGTTGGAAGTTGAGATATAGCATTTACAGGTCCATTATTATTAATTCCAGATGTATCATAAGCTGCTTTACCCATACTATTTGGTTCTCCAGCCATTACATTATTATAATAAACTAGAACAGCTATATCCCAAGATTTATCAATCCCATTTGTCATATCTGATATATAATAAAATCTTTCAGTTTCTTCATCATAATGTCCATCTCCATTAACATCACAATCAAAGGCATCTCCTGTAGCTAGTGTTCCATATGTTCCTAGATTACCATATGTTATATCAGTCCCTACAAGATATCCATCTGCATGGCAATAATAAATAGAATTTGATTGTTTGCATTCCTCTTTATGTAATGTCGTTGCCCTTAAGCATAATGTTCCTGACTGTTTTAGCTCATCTTCTTTTTTAGTTTCTATATCATTAAGCGAATAATCATCATCTGGATTTTTACATGTCAATGTAATTTTATTATCACTTGTTGCCATTTTGAATGTTGCACTACATTTTGCTTGGGCTTGTACTTCTTCTTTTGTCATACTTGATGCATCTATATTTCCCATATAATATACTTCATGATTTCCCACTTCTAAATTTGTCGCTTCAAATTTTCCTTCACTTGTTATTGCTATATCTTGATGTTCTGAGAAGAATACTAAATTTCCTTCTGTTACTAATACTTCTGTATCATTTTCTTTTTTATATACTGTTCCATATAATGAATATGTTTCTCCGACTCTTTCTGTATCTATTCCCACTGTTGCTTTAAAAGTCTTTCCTTGATAATCATTTTGTGGGGTATCTAAATATTTATATTCTATTTTTATTGTATAATTTTTTGTTACTCCAGCATCTATTATTATTCCTGTTTTTAAATATGATTTTTCTGTATTTGTTACTGGTAAGGCTGTTTCACTTACTATTACTTCGTTTTCATCACTTAATGTATATACTAAATCTTCATTAAATTCATTTGTTATATTTTGCATATATACATTAAAATCTACTGCTCTATTACTTGTATTTTCTACACTAAATGTTTTTGTGCATGAGTCTCCTGGGACTATATTGCTACAATTTATTTCATTTATACCTGTATATATAAGTCCTAGTTCATTAGTTCTTACTACTGTTTCTGTTTTATTTATTTCTTTTATCTTTGCACTAAAATACGCATAAGTTATTCCTATTACTGATAATAATACTATTGCTATTCCTAAAATACTTAATACTAGTTTTCTATTTTTCATATAATTACCTACTCTCTATAAAGTATTATAAAACAAATTAAGAACTCATTCAACCTAGTTATACATACTTTACAATTATTATGCATAAAAAAATCAACAGAATTTCTATTGATTTATTTACTTGCTTTTTTATATTTTAAATAATATTCTATTTTTCCTGTTTCTTTAAATAATTTCCAATACTCTTGTTTTGTCATTTTTAATTACCCTTTCTATTATTATAATGGGTAATTATTTTAATTTTTATTCAGTTTCATTAAAACCAAATTCATTTATATATTTTTCCTTATCACGCCAATTTTTTATAGTTTTAACATAAAGTTCTAAATAAACTTTTTTACCTAATAATTCTTCTATATCAGCTCGAGCTAATGTACCTACTTTTTTTAATCTAGCACCTTGTTTGCCAATTATTATTTTTTTAATTGCATCTCTATCTACGATAATATCGACATTTATATTAATAATATCTTTTTTTTCTTCAAAATTAGTTGTTATACATGTTAAACTATGAGGAACTTCTTCAATTGTTAAATGTAAAAGTTTTTCTCTAACTAACTCACTTATCATAAAATATTTAGAACAAGATGTAATTACATTATCATCATAATATTTAACATTATCAGTTAAATATTTTTTAATTACGTTTATAAGGGTTTCGATGTTATCAAATTTCATAGCCGACACTGGTACTATATCGGCAAAATTTAATAAATCTTTATATTGATTAATCATCATCATTAATTGTTCATTATTTATTCGATCAATTTTATTCATTACTAAAATAACTGGAGTTTTATTACCTTTTAAATCCTCAATTATTTTTTTATCACCTGGACCAAGTCCAGTTGAGGCATCAATTACAAACAATATTGCATCAACATCGTGCATCAAAGAATAAGATTGCTTATTTAAAAATTTTCCTAATTTTTCTTTTGGTTTATGAATACCAGGAGTATCTACAAACACTATTTGACTGTTATCATCATTGTAAACAGCTTGAATAATATTTCTAGTTGTTTGAGCCTTATTAGAAGTGATAGCAACTTTGTGTTCTACTATTGCATTTAATAAAGTACTTTTTCCAACATTTGGTCGCCCAATTAAACTAACAAATCCACTTCTCATAAATACCTCCAACTTCTAAAACATATTAATAAAATATGGTCCAAAAACAAATAAGCAAATAACTATTGCTACAAGTGATAATACAAAACTGGCAGCACTTCCACAGTCTTTAGCTATTTTTGCTAATGGATTTACTTCTAATGTTGTTAAATCTACTGCTGCTTCAATTGCTGTATTAACTAATTCCATCCCTAAAATTATTCCAAGAGCTATAAAAACAATCGCCCATTCTGATAATTTTATTTTAAAAAATAATCCTAAAACAACTGTAAAAGTTGTAGCTATTGCATGAACCCACATACTTTGTTCATATTTATAAGCATAAGTTAATCCTTCAATAGAGAACTTAATACTTCTAAAAAACCTTTTAATTCCTTTTTTCTTTATTTCATCTCGTGATACATACTTCATTTAACAACCTCTCCTGCAAATCAAACATAATTTTTTCTTCTTCTTTATTATTAACATGATCATAGCCAAGTAAATGTAATAAACCATGGCAAGCTAAAAAAGCTAATTCTCTTTTTTCCGTATGACCATATTCTTTTGCTTGACTAATCATTTTAGGAATACATATATATATATCTCCTAAAACTCTCATATTATTATACACCAAATCATTATTATCTTCAAATGCAAAAGATATAACATCTGTAACTTTATCTATACCACGATATTCTTTATTAATATCGCAAATAGTATTTTCATCTACAAATATAACACTAAATATTGCATTTTCTACTTTTTGATCTTTTAATGTATGAGAAAAAACTTCATCTAAAAAGCTATAATCCTTATCATAACCATATTCATCTGTTATTGTAATATCATTCATTAAAACCACCAAATCCCCATTACTTTTAAGAAATACAATATTATTAATACTGTAAACACAATACAAATTATGTTATAAACGAAATCTTTTTGTAAAAACTTTGGCAAATGTTTTTTTATTGCACATAAACCAATATAAAGTAAAAAACCAATTATTGCTCCACAAACATTTAAAATTATATCATCAATATCAAAACTTCTACCAATTTGTAATTGAACTATTTCTACAGTTAAACTTGAAATAATACTAACTGTTAAAATATGTGAAACTTTACTTGCTTTGATATAACCTGAAACAAAATATCCAAATGGTATAAAAATGACAATATTTCCTATGACGTTAAACATAAATAATCTACTACCAACTTCATAACGATTTATTTCGGTAAATGGAATCAAATTATAACCACCAGTTGTATTTGTTTCAACATTAGTTAATAATTGATATAAAAGTAAAACATATATAATGAATATTAAATTTAAAAATTCTTTATAAAAAATAAATTTTTCTTTATGAATAGATAAATAAGTAACTCTTATTGTTGATATAATTACGACAAATATAATTAACATCGGCCAAGTATTATTTACTGCGTTTTGTACTGTTTCTAACATATTATTCTACCTCTTTTTCTTCTTTGATAAAATTCTCTTGTTTAGAAATTATTTCTTCTACTGAAGTAAATACTTCTACATACATTGTACTATTATTTATACTATTTTTCAAAACTTTTTGATCAATTATATGTTCTTTTTCATTTAGTTTTAAATTAATCTTATTATTTGATAACTCTAAGGCTTTATTTAACGCTTCTTTTTCATTATATTTATTATATTCATATTCTACTTCATATTCTGTAAGTAAATAAATATTGTTACCAAATAACTTAAATAATTTTTTCTTCTTAGTTTCATAGTTTTTAAGTCTACTTCTAAATATTTTAGTATTATTCCAAGATATATTATATCTTTTTTTACCTGTTTTTTTTACTTTTTCATAATTAAGAGGTAATTTTACACTAGTAGAATACCATACTTCAGCATATACTTCACCACTAGCACAAATAGCATTTTTTACCTCTTCATTAAACTTAATTTCACCACTAATTAATATATCACCCTCTGATACATAGTCTCCTTCTTGTTTTATAGCTTGTCCTCTATCATAATTAATTTTTCTTAAAACACCACTTTTCTTAGCAACAACATGACACAAAGAATTATCTTCTTTTATATCAGTAATTATACGTTCCTCTACTCTTATAACATAACTCATACCCTTTTTTTCAATTTCTAACCACTCTAAATTTTTAGGATATTTTTTTAATATTTTATTTTTTATTTCGTTAAGTTCTTTATAATTTTTCTTCCATGAAAACTTTTTTATATCAAATTCTTCTAATGAATTAGATACAATGTCTCTAATATATTTTTTAGAATGTATGACCTTTACAGATATAATGATATTTGAAAATATATATAATAATATAATTGCCAGTATTATATTTAAAAAAAATACTTTTTTAGTTTTAATTATAGAAAATAATTTATATATTCCTGTACTACCTTTAATATTAAATTTATAACTTACTAAATATTTTTTTAATTTTAGATAATCTTTTACATCAATTTCAAATTCTAATGTTTCTTTATAATACTTTATATTATATATACTTACTCCATTATCATATATTTTTAATAATAACTTATTTTTGTTTTTTACTTTTACAGACACTAAAATAAAATGTTTCTTATTTTTCATTTATTATCCTCACTGTATCTATAATTCCTTTTATTAACATTTCAATTTTATTCATTTCAATTATTTTAAGATTATCTCCTTTTATATCTAAAATAAATTTTTCAAATTTTAATTGAATATTTTTACTATTTAATTTTAATAATTTTTTATAATTATAAACATGTAATTTATCATCAAATATATCTATATAGTATTCTCTATCTTCTAAAAAATCACGTAGATTATCTATTATTTTCATAAGAATATCACCTTATAAAAATATATGAAATAAAGATAAATTAATGATTTAAAAAATATCATAACAATTCATATTCTTTAGCAAATAATCTTTTATCACTACAATACTCCATAATAAATTTATTATTTTTTCTAACAATGATAATTCCAATTGTTTTATCTTGATTTATTGTTTTTAGATTTTTATCTATATAATTCATATATGTTTGTATTTGCCCTATATATTCTTTTTTTAGTTCTGTTATTTTTAATTCTACAACTACGTAACAATTAAATCTTATATTAAATAATAGTAAATCAATATAATTGTATCTATCTCCTAATTTGATTTTATATTCATTTCTAATAAAGGTAAAACCTGTTCCTAATTCTTCTAAAAAAGATGGAATATCTTCTAAAATTAAATTTTGTAGTACTTTTTCACTTATAACTTCATAATTGACTTTATTTTTAATCAATATTGGTTCCTTAACCATATCTATTACTTCTAAATTATTTTTATCTTCTGTTTTTTGTAATTTTAATTTATTTTTTTCATCTAATCTTTCATATTCTTTATTTTTAATCTTTGTTCTTAGTTCTCTAACACTTAAATTATTTTGCTTAGATATCAAAATATAGTATCTAATTTCATATTCATTAGATAATGATAACAATGTTCTATAATGTGACCAAGTTAATTCGTCACACACTGTGTGACTATTTGAAAAATTATAAAACTGTCTAAAATATTTTAAATTAGTTTCAGTATATCCTTTACCTAGTTCCTTGGTTAATTTATTAGAATATTCTTTTATTATTCCTTCGCCATAATGTTTTCCTGCTTCACTAAGTAATTTACCAACATTGTAATAAGTATTTAAATCACTTTTATTCTTAGAATA
>JAEDGC010000039.1 GCA_016297695.1 Bacilli bacterium | reverse complement strand
AATATAGTGTGAAATATATTTATGAAATAGCTACTAGAAATAGTGGCTATTTTTCGTTGTTGTGAGTTTAAATTTATCATATAATGTATAAAAATCAATTCAGAAGAGAGGGACAGATAGACTTGATAAAGTCTAAAAAAAGGAATATACAACATTGCACAAAATCAAAGTTTATTTTATTATTTTTTTAAAAAACTTTGCACAAAATTTAAATAGATTTTATAAATTTAATTTTTAAAATTAAATTTGTAAAGTCTATTTTTTTATAAAGGAGTGTTTATTATGATACAAGGTAAACAAGTATTTACTTATGTAGATAGCAAAACAGGAGTTACACAAGATGGAGAAAAATATTTTGCAATTAATGTTATGACAAAAGGTAATCATAAGCAAAAATTATCATTTATAACAAAAAATGAAGAATTAATTAATAAATTATCTCAAATTAAATTTATTGATTTTCAAGATGTTGTTTTAATTGTCGAATTTAAAAGATTAATTAATCAATATCGTTATTCTTATTGGAATTGTGAGTTGATAGGTATTGGAAACAACAACGGAAATAATTAATATTTTAAATAGTATTAATCAACAATTATTTACTATAAGTACATTTTTACAATTTTTTATTTATGGATTTATAGTATTAATAATTATTTATTTAGGTTATTGGTTTTTTAGTAGATTTTTCTATTAAAAACTAGTAATAAATTGATACAAAAGATAAAACTTATTTTGGCTTTTTGATTATTTAACTCTGTTCTCCTTTTATTTTATTTTCAAAAAGCCTTTAATAAGGGAAAGGAGATTAATTATGGAAAGTTCTACAATTGCTGGATTAACATTAACTTCTAGTATGTTTTCTGGTTTAGTTAATACTATTACAGATAATTTAGGGGTTTTACTTCCTATTGGTCTAACAATAATGGGTATAATGATAGCAGTTTCATTAATACCAAGAATAATTTATAAATTTTTCTAATTTATAAATTTAATACCCAGTATTGCGACATTTTAATGTCGCAAACTGGGTTATATTTTTAATATAAAATTTAGAAAGGAGCTTGTATTATGAAATTAAAAAATAAAATAATATTTATTTTATTGTTATTATTTTTATTTATTTTCCCATTAAGTTTTAATCATGTTAATGCTGTTGAATATGACGGACAATTACCTGCTTTTTCTTCTTTAGTTTCACAATATAGCCTTAATAATTATTGTATTTGGACTTGTGATAATATTACTTATTTAGCATTAACTAATGATAGTGAATTTATTGTTATTGGTGGAAATTATTGGTGTTTAACTTTTAACGGCGTTGTATTTAAAAATATTGATAATGAATGGGTATTATTTAAAGAACATTTTTCTAATGATAAAACTTGGGATTTTCCCCTTGTAAAAAGTGATGGCTACCCTGTTTTAAGTAATATTATTCATTATTGTAATATAGATATCAAGCATGATTTAAATAACTTTTCTATGTCTTCTGTTCCAATTCCGGATGATTATGTTTTTTTTCAAATAACGGTAGTTCTAGTGGAGGAAGTTCAGGAACTACCGAAGGCGATGGTGAAAACACTGAAAGTGATAATCCCGGTTGGCTTGGTACTATTGGGAATTATTTTACTAATTTATTTAATAAAACGAGTGATATATTTAAGTCAATAGGCGAAGGTTTTACTAATTTAATAAGTAATATAAGTAATTTTTTTAATGAATTATTTATAAAACTAGGTAATTGGTTTAGTGAATTAGGAACTAATATAGGAACATTTTTTAGTAATTTAGGAAATAGTATATCTAATTTGTTTAGTCAATTATTTACAAATTTAGGAGATTTTTTTACTAGTTTGTGGGACTGGTTAAGTAATTTATGGGAAAGTATAAAAAGTATTCCTAGTAGTATATGGGAATTATTTAAAGAGGGGCTTATATGGTTATTTGTACCAGAAGAAAATTATTTTAATAATAAAGTAGAAGAATTTAAAACTGCTTTAAATGAGAAAATACCATATCAAACATATTTACAAAGTTTAAAAGATATAGAAAGTATTACTGATGTTACAGGAGATACTGACGATATTACTCTTGGAATAGATTTAAAAAATTATTCTATTTTAGATAAGATTACAATTAATATGAATAAATTTATTGATTTTTCTATATTTTCAAAATTTAAACCTACGTGGTACTCGTGGGTTAGAGTAGTTGTTTATATTGGATTGGTTTTATATAATGTTAATGAAGCAGTTAAGTTTTTTAATGGTTTTGGTGCTGTTAGTGGTTCAATTAGAGATATTTCTACTGGTTTAAGTTCTACTAATTCTAATAAGGAGAGTGGTAAGAAATGATAATTTCATTATTATGTACACCTTTATTTTTATTATTAACTAGTGCTATTGCACTTTTACCAAATTCAGCATTTGAAGGTCAGACTGTTACCGGCTTAATAGGAATGTTTTCTACTGCATTTCAATTTTTTCCTTCTGATGTTTGGATTTTAGCATTTGGAAGTATTACTTTTTGGATTACTATTCATATACTTTTTGGAATAATAAAAATGATTGCATATGTTATTTTAGAAATTATTCCATAGGAGATGTTGAAGGGAGTTTATTATAATGAGTAAAAATATTATATTTAATAAGTATTATAGGAATTTAAGAGATAATGTATTTGATAGATTAGAATTTAATGAATTTATGGAAGTATATTCAAAATTTAAAAGACTTAATTTTCAATATAAGTTACTAAAGATATGTGAAAAATTAGAGAGTTATAATATACCAGTTATAGAAATTCCAATATTACGATTTTTAAGTAAATTACTAGATTTTACACGTTGGAAATTTTACGATTTTTTAATGTTACTTATTAATGGGCGTAAATTTAATTTATATGGTTTAACTATATTCTGTGGTCGCCAACGGTGGTGGTAAAACTATATCAATGGTTGAATATCTTAATAGAATGAAAGATAAATTTCCTGATTGTAAGATAGTAACTAATTTTAATTATATAAGGCAAGATATGCCTTTTACCGATTGGCGACAATTTACAGAAGTTAGAAATGGTTTAGACGGTGTTATATTTGCAATAGACGAGTTGCAAAATGAATATAACTCTAATAATTGGCAAGATTTTCCCGAAGAATTACTTTCTACTGTAACAATGCAAAGAAAACAAAGAATAAAAATTGTTGCAACAAGTCAGGTGTTTACAAGAGTAGTAAAGCAGTTAAGAGAGCAATGTTATGAAGTAGTAGAGTGTAAAACTATTCTTGGACGTTGGACTAGGCAAAAATGTTTTGATGCTGATGATTATAACGCAATTGTTGATAATTTAACAGACAAAAGAAAGTTTCAAACTCGTAAGAAATGGAAGTATAGTTTTATACAAAGTAATAATATACGTTCATTATTTGATAGTTATGCTGTTGTAGATAGTATAAAAAATAAAGATTATATAAAAAGAAATGAAAGGGGTATAAATTAAATGTTTAATAAAGAAGAATTGAAAATAATAAAAGGTTGTTTATTAACTACAAAAGAAACTTTTAAATGTATTCCGTTTAAAAGTAAAGATATAAAAAATAAAATAATTGAAATTGATAATTTATTAAAGAAATTTTAGGAGGGTTCTTAGTAACACCCTCCGACAGTCTCATTTTTGAGACTATTTTATAAAAAGTAGGTGTTTATTTAATGATAGATACAATAAAAATATTTACTATGATAAATAAAAATACTTATGACAAAATACATAATAAAAGTATTATAAAAACTTCTTACAGTATTGAAACAGGAGAAATATTTTATAATATAACAAATAATCATTTAAAAGGTAGTTATGATACAAGTTTAAGTGTAAGAGTAGGGGACGGCTCTAAATATAAATTTATTAATATGTATTATTTAGAAATTGAAGGTAGCTACCATAAAATAGTAAAAGGCTATAATTCTCATAATGGATTTTATAATTTATATGAAATATGTCAAGGTTTAATAAATTTAGTTTCTAATAGTTATAATGTAACATTACCAGATATAAAACATTGGTTTTTACAAAGAGTAGATATAGCAATTGTTTTTGATTTAGAAAATCAAAATAATATAAAAAGATATTTAGAGAATTTACATAGTTGTAATTACCCAAGAAGAAATTTAAAAAATTATTCTGATTATGGTCGGTACTGGTTTATATGTCCCTGGTACTACTACAACATTAAAAATATATAATAAATATCAAGAATTTAAGAAACATGATTTAAAAAGGTTTAAAAATACTGATACATTTCATATAGAAAATTATTTAGATATTATTAAAGGTTATTTGAGATTTGAAATAGAAATAAAAAAGAAAAAATTAGAAAGTTTATATAATACAAAATATATAAGAATTAGAAATATAATTTATAAAGATTTAAAAAAAGTTTGGAGTGAAGAATTTATGAAATTATTAAAATTTTATAATAATGAATTAACTATAATAAGAGATAGGGAAAAAGTAAAAAACAGGTTATATGGAATATATGGAGAAACAAAAGGTAAAAATTTATATGATTTCTTTTGTTCATTAATAATTGACGGTGTTTTAGTTGTAAAAAACAATATGTCTAAACCTTCATATTATAGAAAATTAAAATTTTTAAAAGATGTCGGTATAGATTTTAGTCAAAAACTAGATATAAAAGAAGATAATTTTATAGATTTTAATCCATTTACATTTGAGGAAGTAGTTTAATATAATTGCAAAAGGAAATTGGAATAAAATTGATTTTGCTTCGAAGAATTATCTTCTTTATGCCGAGAAAACTTTTGTCAATTATGATGTTAAAATATAATAGAGTAGGGGTATAAGCATAAAATGTCTTATACCCCTTAATTAATTTAATATTCACTTTCTGCCATTACATCTATTATTGTTTGTTTTATTAATTCTATATCTTCTTCATAGTTTTCTTTTACTTTTATATGTAGTAATTTTATATTTACACTTTCAAATAGTTCGTCTATAAATTTATCTCTTTTTTTTCTTTTATTTAAATTATGTGTTGTATCGTCCAATTCTATACAAACTCTTGCTCTGCAACTTTTTTTATCTGCTATAATAAAATCTATACTTTTACTTTTAATTTTATTAAATTCTTCATAATTATATTTTTTATTTTTTGTTTCTATTAAACTATATAAACTTACTTGTGTTAATAAGTTTAAGTCCATTATATCTAATAATTTTTTTAATTCTTTAAAAAAATTTAATTCATTTAATGAAATCATATATCTTTTTGCATTATATTTTTCGTTGCAATAACTCATATTAAAACTCCTTTTTTATTTATTATATCATTTAATATTTATTTTTTTTGTCGAAATTTGTCAAATATATTTTATTGATTAATTATGTTAACTATGTTATAATTTTATTATGCAATACTAAAAAGAAGGGGGAATGTTTATTTTAAAAACAGATATTTCTACAAAAGATACTAAATTTTTTATTAATGAGTATGGTGTTTTTTATGAGGGACAAATTTTAGAACAATATGCAGGAGTAGGGGAATATTTAAATTATATTCAAGATGTTTATATTGATAAATTTATTATACATTTTAAAAAAGGTCAAAACTATAAATTATATTTTAGAATGTGTAATTTTGTAAATAAAGATAAGTTTACATTACCAGTAAATTTGTTAGGAATTAATTATAAAATAAAAAAAATTTAATAAAGGTATTGCATAATTAAAATCTTTATGATATATAATAGGCAATGCAAATTTAATTTATTAGGGAATATATAATTCCTATTAAATTTATAAAATCTAACATTGCACAAAATCAAAGTTTTGCGCAAAAAGGAATAGGAGTAAAATATAAAACCATGCAAAATGGTCCTCCCTCCAAAACCTCGCTATTCCTTGCCATTACGCCTATTTCAGCTTATTATTTCAACAACAAACTATATTACTTTCTTATAAAAAGCTCTTAAAATCGATTCTGGAGCTTCAATTTTTTGTGTTATGTCTGGTTGGATTTTTTTTCATTATTGTAACCTAATAATTTATAAAAAAATTATATAAGTTTAGATTATTTTTTCAAAAATTCTTTAAATCATTATATTTCAGTATTTTGCTTGATTTTTTAGACAACAAGTTATATTACCTTTTTATAAAAACGGCTTAAAATCGATTCTCGTGCGTCGCTTTTTTAGCCATTTTTCGGCATTTTTAATAGATGCCTAAACATCAGCATTTATACTTAATTTTATATATAAAGACTAGCTTTTTAAATTTACACATCTAATTTAAAACATATAACTTGTTAGATAAAATATTAAAATGCCTTAAAATTGATTTTGGCGAGTCTATAATGTAAAATTATATTATGAATTAGTAATCTAAATTTATATAATTATTATACACAATGATTTTATAAGTTTATAATTAAAAATTTATTTACAAACATTTTATACAAATGTTCGTTTTTTAAAAAATTTATATTCAAAATTAACTTTGTACAAAATTTTAAATTTAATTGTTTAAAATCTAATTATAAAAATTTTTTTAATTTTAAATTTAAAATTTTATTTTCATTTTGAAAAGTAATTTTAAAATTTCTATTTTATTTAATTCCCTCTAAAATAGCCTATTTCCCTATTCCCTACTTATGGTAACACCTGGCATTACACATACATTTCCACCTATCCATACATTATTTCCTATCTTTATAGGTTTTGCAAATTCAGGCTTTTTCCTTGTTTCGTAATCTAATGGATGGCAAGTACACTTGCAATTAGATTCGCTCCTGAAGATATTCCAACACCAATTCCTAATTCTGTTGCTATCTTTCTAGACATGTTTATAGCATCATCGTCTTCCTTCAATTTTATGATTTCCAATAATTTTGTTTTGTATTTCCTCCTTGCTTTAATTTATTCAGATAATTTTAATATGTTACAAAGAACAAAGCGACATAGTCGCCCTTTGTTCTCGCCGATTTGAGTTTGCGAATAAAATGAGCAAATCTCAAAGGCAATAGCGATTATAGCATTTTATATAATAGGAATTTCGGAGAAATTTCCTATTATATAAAAAAAGTTATGCATATGCTTGCATAACTTCATATATAATATTCTTCATATTAATTAACTAATATTATGTCATCATTATTTTTGGCTTTTCTTTTTAATTTTGCTTTTTTACTTTCATATATTAAATAAAAAGGTATAGTTGCTTGGCCTAATATCATAACAATAGGAAATAGTTTTCCAGATAAATTATAAACAAGTTCTACAGGAGTGTTAGGGTAATTCTTGCTTACAAACATTAAGTTGCTATCAAAATACAAATTAAAAATAAAAGCTATTATTCCCATCACTATTATAAACATTGAATAATATAGTATATCTCTTTTTTCTAGTTCTACATATTTTGCAATATTAACCAACAATCCAAGATAAACCATTGCTCCATGAAATATAAAACTTTGTATGCTTATATAGTGAAATGCTGGATATATTGTTAGTGAAGTATTTGGGCACAATAAGAAGCAAACTCCTCCAATTATTCCACCTGTAGCAATAAAAATATCTCCGACTTTTTTTATCTTTCCTTTACCATATGCGCTGAATAATCCTGCATATAATATAAGACTGCAAAAATATAATGGTATATATGTACCAGGATTTGAAATGTTTCCAATTAATAAGTTAAACATTATTTTTATTATTTCTAATATCCAAAGGCCTATTGATACATTTTTTATTATTTCCTTTACTTCAGCTTTATTTTTATTTTTAGTATAATGTAAAGCAATACATACGCAAAAAGTTGTAATAAGTAATAGAATCAAATGTTCTATACCGAGTATTCCAGAAGGTTCATATTCTCCAGGTTTTGCAAAAAACATACTACATCACTTCCTATTTTTACTATTTAACTATTTCTACTTCAAATTAAATTCCTTCTACAAATTGTTATTTATCGTAATAATATCATAAATGTAAGTATTTATCAATAATTTAATTTATTAGCTTAAAAACATGTAGAAAATTTTTTTTGATAAATTTAAGTTTATAGCATTTAAAAATCTTAATAATAGTGATATTATAGTATTAGTTAACAAGGAGGAAAATATATGATAAATAGAGAAATGAATCCGGATTTTCTAAATTCTTTTTTGGATTATAATGTTACTATACTTAATAAATCTCCTAATAGCATAAAAGAATACAATTATGATCTTATAAATTTCTTAAAATATTTGAAAATACATTTTAAATTAACTGAAGAGAAAGATTGGACTAAAATAACTATAAATGATATAAGTATTGAAACTATAAAAAAGATAAAATTAGAAGATATTCATAGTTATATATCATATATGGCAACGGAGCTTAAAAGTACTCCTGCAACACGTGCAAGAAAAATTTCAACTATTAGAATATTTTTCAACTATCTTTGTAACAAGGCTAAATTAATAGAAAATAATCCCGCACAGAATTTAGAAACTCCAAAGCTTGGTAAAAGAATTCCTAAATACTTAACATTAGATGAAAGTAAAAGGTTGTTAGAAGTAACTAATGATAATGAGGCTAGAAATAATGAACGAGATTATGCAATTATAACTTTATTCTTAAATTGTGGAATGCGTTTATCTGAATTGGTTAATATAAATATACCTGACATAAATTTTAGTGATTGCAAATTGAATGTTGTTGGTAAAGGAAATAAAGAACGCACTATTTACCTTAATAATGCATGTATGAATGCAATCAACGGGTATTTAATAGCCAGGCCAAAAGAAGGTATAAAGTATAATTCCAAAGATGCTTTATTTTTAAGTGAAAGACGTGAAAGAATTAGTAATAGAACTGTTCAATCAATAGTAAAAAAAGAATTATTAAAAGCTGGTCTAGATATTAATAAATATTCTACACATAAATTAAGACATACAGCTGCGACATTAATGTATCAATATGGTAATGTTGATATTCGTGCATTACAAGAACTTTTAGGACATGAAAGTATTTCCACAACAGAAATATATACACATGTAGATAATAGTCAAGTGAGAAACGCAGTAGAAAATAATCCTCTTGCAAATTTCAAGGAGTAAAGTTATAAAAGCTTTACTCCTTTCCTACATCCCCTATATCACAGGAATTATTAATTCCTGACCTATTTTCAAATTTGATTTTTCTATATTATTTATTTGGGCTATATCATTAACAATATATCTTATATCTTTTCCTTTATAATAATCATTACATTCTTGATTATTTTTTGCAATATTCCAAAGAGTATCACCTTTAGATACATGTATTGTTTTATATTGTTTTTCTCCTTTTGAATATGCAGATTTTGAAATTATTAATGATAAACCTACAATTATTAATAAAACTATTGTCATGCTTCTTATAAATTTTTTAATGTTTACTATTTTCATATCTTTTCTCCTATTTTTAATTTTACGAACAGCTATTCGCTATTCATGTTTTTATTATAAACATATGTTCGTAAATTGTCAAGAGTTTTTTTACTTTTTATTATAATTTTTAATATTTCTTTTAGGACAAACATTTAAACTATTTTTTTACATCTTTTTTCTATACTTTTTTTATATATTATGATAAAATATTTGTATTAATTTAATAAGGAGAAGTTATATATGAAAACCAAAGAAACTATTATTATTTTAGACTTTTATAGTCAATTTAATCAATTAATAGCTAGACGTGTTAGAGAATGTAATGTGTATTCAGAAGTTTTACCTTATGATACACCTATTGAAAAAATAAAAAAAATTAATCCAAAAGGAATTATTTTTACAGGTGGTCCTGCAAGTGTTTACGAAAAAGATGCCCCAAGTTGTGACAAAGAAATTTTTAATCTTGGTATTCCAATTCTAGGAATTTGCTATGGTATGCAATTTATGAGTAATACTCTAGGCGGAAGAGTCGAAAAAGGAACTAAAAAAGAATATGGAGAAATTGAAGTTAGGCTTGACACTTCTTCTCCACTTTTTGAAGGTTTTGATGATAAAAATATTTGCTTAATGAGCCATACAGATTTAGTAAAAGAAGTTCCAGAAGGATTTAAAGTAATTGCAACTACTGATAATTGCCCTACTGCTGCGATAGAAAACAAAAAATTAAATTTCTATGGAATTCAATTTCACGCAGAAGTAAATAATACTGTAAATGGTGTAAAAATAATTAGAAACTTTTTATACAATATCTGTAAATGTTCTGGAGACTGGGTAATGTCGTCTTTTGTAGAAGAATCTATTAAATCTTTAAGGGAAAAAATTGGAGATAAAAAAGTATTACTTGCTCTATCAGGTGGAGTTGATTCTTCTGTTGCTGCAGTATTATTGCATAAAGCTATTGGAAAACAACTTACATGTATATTTGTAGACCATGGCTTACTTCGTAAAAATGAAGGTGACGAGGTTGAACAAATATTTAGAAATCAATTTGATATAAATCTTATTAGAGTAAATGCAGAAGATAGATTTTTATCTAAACTTGCTGGCATTTCTGAACCAGAAAAGAAAAGAAAAATAATTGGTGAAGAATTTATTAGAGTTTTCGAAGAAGAAGCAAAAAAAATAGGAAAAGTCGACTTTTTAGTTCAAGGAACTATTTATCCTGATGTTATAGAAAGTGGTAAGGGAAAAGCAGCTGTTATTAAAAGCCATCACAATGTTGGTGGGCTTCCAGACTATGTTGATTTTAAAGAAATTATAGAACCATTAAGAGATTTATTTAAAGATGAAGTTAGAAAAACTGGTTTAGAGTTAGGAATTCCAGATAAATTAGTATTTAGGCAACCATTCCCTGGTCCAGGACTTGCGATAAGAATTATTGGTGATATTACAAAAGAAAAGTTAGAAATCTTAAAAGATGCAGATTATATATTTAGAGAAGAAGTTGCAAATGCTGGATTAGATAAGGAATTAAATCAGTATTTTGCTGTTTTAACAAATTTGAAATCTGTTGGTGTTATGGGAGATTACAGAACATATGATTATACTTTAGCATTAAGAAGTGTTTGCACAACAGACTTTATGACAGCTACATGGAGCAAAATCCCTTATGAAATACTAGAAAAAGTTTCAACTAGAATTGTAAATGAAGTAAAACACATAAACAGAGTTGTATATGATATAACTTCTAAGCCACCAGCAACAATTGAGTGGGAATAGAAAAAAGCACCAAACCTGGTGCTTTTTTCCTTTGAAAAATAAAATTTAATGTTGGGAAAATTTATAGTTCTCTACAATTTGGTTTAAATCTCCTTGGAACAAGTCAAGAGTTGCAAGAACTGTTTTTACTTGCTCATAAAAGACAATATCTCTACAAGTCAACCCTTTTTTGCAAGCTACATCAAGTGCGTTGTAAAAACACTTGTTATAATAATTTATTCTATTAACGTCAATAGAACATCCTTTTATTTGGCTTGCCTTTTTCATACTAAGAAGATCTAAAACTATTTGAGATGATTCTCGAACAAAATCCTCCTCTGCTTCTAATTTCTTTTTCAAAATCCGTTTGTCACTTTCCATGATTAATTCCTCCTGAAATAGATTTTACGGAAATACATGTCCGTTTTGGAACTTGACATAATTATTTTATCATAAAATCTTCAAAAATCATAGTTTTATTTAAAAAAAGTAAAAAATTTGTTTTAAAAAAGCGGTGAATTTATCACTACTTTTTTACTTTTTATTTTATGATTTATAAGAATGGTCAATTTCTTTTAGTGTTACATCATGTGCTCCACCCTCTGAAATACTTACATCAGACACAAGAGTCAATCTTGCTTTCTCGTGTAATTCAGGAATTGTTGTTGCTCCACAGTTACACATTGTTGACTTTATTTTTGCAACTGTTATTTCCAAGTTATCTTTTAAAGAACCAGCATATGGAATATATGAATCTACTCCTTCTTCGAAAGCAAGTTTATTTTTTGCTTCTCCACCTAAATCATATCTTTGCCAGTTTCTTGCTCTGTTTGATCCCTCTCCCCAATACTCTTTAACATAGTTGTTTCCTATTTTTACGACTCTTGTTGGGCTTTCATCAAATCTTGCAAAATATCTTCCCATCATTACATAATCTGCTCCCATTGCAAGAGCAAGAGTAATATGATGATCATAAACTATTCCACCATCTGAGCATACTGGAATATATATACCTGTTTCTTCAAAATATTTATTTCTTTCCTCTACAACTTCCATTAAAGCACTTGCTTGTCCACGGCCAATTCCTTTTGTTTCACGAGTTATACAAATTGATCCTCCACCTACTCCAACTTTTATAAAATCAGCCCCAGCCTCTGCTAAATATCTAAATCCTTCTCTATCTACAACATTTCCTGCGCCTATTTTTAGGTCTTCTCCGTATTTTTTTCTTACAAAATCTATTGTATTTTTTTGCCATATAGAATATCCATCAGAAGAATCCATACAAATTATATCAACACCAGCATCTACTAATGCTGGTATTCTTTGTTCGTAATCTCTAGTGTTTATACCTGCTCCAACAATATATCTTTTATTTTCATCTAATAAAGAATTAGGATTGTTTTTTCTATCTTCATAATCTTTTCTAAATACTAAATATTTTAAATTACCCTCTTCTGTTAATATCGGCAAGCAATTTATTTTTTTATCCCATATTATATCATTTGCTTCTGATAATGTTATTCCTTTTTTTGCCCATATAACATTTTCTTTTTTAGTCATAAATTTATCAATTGGTTCATCTTGGTTGTCCCTTGACAATCTATAATCTTTGTTTGTTACAATTCCTAAAAATTTTCCAGATGCTGTTCCGTCATCTGTAATAATAACTGTTGAATGTCCAGTCTTTTTTACTAATTCTAAAACTTCTTTTAATGTAGTTCCAGATTTAACATTTGAATCACTAATTACAAAACCTGCTTTATGTTTTTTTACATGATAAACCATTTCTGCTTGTGATTCTATTGATTGAGAACCATAAATAAAAGCAAGTCCTCCTTCACGTGCTAACGCAATTCCCATTTTTTCTCCTGATACAGATTGCATTATTGCAGAAACCATAGGTATGTTAGCATAGAATTTAGCTTGCTCTCCTTTTTTAAATTTTACAAGTGGTGTACGTAAAGATACATTTGCTGGAATACACTCTTCTGTTGTTAAATTTGGTAATAATAAAAATTCGTTAAATGTTCTTGATATATCTGGTAATATTTCTGCCATTTAAAATCCTCCTTATTTTTTAATTCTTAATATTATATAGCAAATAGAGATTAAATTCAACACTTAATCTCTATTTCTGTAATAGTTTTATTTAGTTTATGCTCTTGGATGAGCATATTTATATACATTTTTTAAGCTTTCATCTTGGAATTGCATATACACTTGTGTAGAAGATATATCTGAATGTCCAAGCATTGTTTGTATAGCTTTTAGATCTGCTCCATTTTGTAAAAGATGTGTTGCAAAAGAATGTCTTAAAACATGAGGTGTAATATCTTTTGTTATATGAGCTTGTTCTTTATAAAATTTTACTATTTTCCAGAAGCCTTGTCTTGTCAATCTTTTACCGTTTACATTAACAAATAAAGCCTTTTCATCATCAGACTTAATTAGTATTGGTCTTGAAGATTCCATGTATTCTTTTAATGCTTTTAATGATAAAGAACCTAATGGAATATTTCTTTGTTTGTTTCCATTTTTACATGTTACATATCCATTTACCAAATTAACATCTTCAACATTTAGAGAAATTATTTCTGTAACTCTCATTCCTGTAGCATATGCGAATTCTAGCATTGCTTTATCTCTAATACCTTTTAAATCGACACTTTTAGGTTGGTCAAGTAATAGAGAAACTTCTTGAGAAGTTAATATGCTAGGTACTCTTTTTTCTATTTTTGGAGATTGAATACCCTCTGTTGGGTCATTTTTAACCTTTTTATTTTTTAAAGAATATTGATAAAATAATCTTATTGAAGCTAAATTTCTTGATATTGTAGAAGATTTTTTATTCATATCATGCAAGTAGTTTAAATAATCTTTTATATCTTTTTGTTTGACTTTTGTATAATTTATGTTGTTTTCTTCAACATATTTTTCATATTGCATAATATCTCTTCTATATGATTGTAATGTATTATCAGATAATTTCTTATCATTTTGTATAAATTCTAAAAAACTTTCGATTTGTTTCTCCATAATCTAGCTCCTTTATTATTTTTTTATGAATATTTATTATGTATATATTTATATCAAATTAACGCAAAAAAGTAAATAGATTTTTGCAATTTATCTTATAAATATTTTATAAAATTGATTAATATATTTTTTGAAACAAAAACCTCAATAAATGAAGATGCTATCATTAAAACAAGAATGAATATACAAAAAGCTGTATGTCGCAATATTTCTAATTTAATATTTTCCATTCTCCTGTCTTTCATTATAGAATTATGTAATCTCATTCCACTTACAGAAAGAGCAATAATACATGGAATAAGAATTAAATTTTGTAAAAAAACCGATGACAAAATAAATAATATGCCTTTCCACAATCCACATGTTGCAATTAAAGAAGATATCGTATAACCTAGGCAAAATCCTCTAAATGCAACAACCAAATACACAATTGATATACCTATAACTGTTGAGCCCATAAACCATAGCACCACAGCTAGTACAACATTTTTCTTTATCGAATTTTTAAGTAAAGCAAAATCATTTATTTCCTTATTTTCTTTTAAAGATGTTATAAATGAAGTTATATAATTATTTATTTCTAATCCTTGATTTTCCGAAACATTATTTATAAAAATAACCCCTATTATAATTCCAATTAAAAAGACTATAGTAAAAATTATATATTCTTTTAAATTATTTTCAATATGTGAAAAAACTATTTCTTTTATTTTAGAATTACTATTTCTAAATCTATTATTGTATTTTCTTCTGTTCATTATTTACCTCCGCTTTGCTTATACATAATGTGTATTCAAGAGGTAAAAAAAAAGAACCTATAATTCAACAAAAGGAGACTGTCCTCCTTTTGTTGAATTATGCATTATTCACTTTTCCATAAACTCCGCCACCACCAGCTTGAATTGTCATTTTTCCTTCTCTTGCAGCGATTATATTGTTTGCTATCTTTTCTCCAACTACAGCTTCTAAATCATCTTTGCCTAATTTATGTAATATGTTCATTTCTGTACCAAAATTATCTAATAGCTTATCTATATTTTTTTTACCAAGTCCTGGAATAAAAGTAAGTGGTATTTGATAAGTATATTCTGGCCTATTTGCAGGACTTTTGGTCTCTTTTTTATCTTTTATTATTTCTATCCTATCATACACTCCCATTGTTATGTTTTTGCTATCACATGTATCGCAAACAGTTACAGGGGCATCTCCTGGTATGTTTTTACCACATACTTCACAATACGTTCTATGATATTTACCAAGTTTTGGATCTAGCCCATAATTTGTTATAATTTTTCTTTCATCTTCATTTTTTAAAGCTTTTAGTAATTCTTTAAAGCTTATATCTCCAACTAACATTTTGTTATATTCTCTTGCTATTTTTGGTAGCGAATGAGCGTCAGAATTAGTTACAAACGTTTTTGATTCTAATTCTGAAATAGTATCTGCTAAAAATGTATCAGAGCTTAAACCTAATTCTATAGCCGGTATTTTAGAATACTTTTCTTTAAATATTTTTTCTAATCTATCTGTGCAATTTCCATAAAAACTTTTATGTGGTGTAAAGCAGTGAGCAGGTATTAATATTCCATTATATTTTTCCACTATGTCAATTAGTTCATATGCAGAAATGTCCGCTCTTTGTGAACTTAATGTAATGTTCTTTATATGTGTACTCATTTCTTTTGAAAATTCTTTTATATCTTTTAAGTGAGGAAAATAGCATAAATTGTGAGCACTACCACAATGTCCATTTAAACCTTCTTCAGACGTTTCTATTTCACTTCCTAATATTATACAAACTTTATCTTTGTATATTATTCCACCATCTTTAATTTCATAAGCTTCTCCTGTTTTTAAAAAATTTTCTATGTCTTCTATTACATATGGAGATGCACAATCTATAATTCCTACTATATCTATTCCTTTTCTATCTCTGCATTCTTTTGCAATATTGGCAAAATTTAAGCTTCTTGCTGCTGTAATTTTTATTGGCTTATTATTTTCACTTCTTCCTATGTGTACATGTAAATCTGCAAAAACTTCGTACA
>JAEDGC010000007.1 GCA_016297695.1 Bacilli bacterium | reverse complement strand
ACTATTATTTTTATATATTATATATATTTCTAAAAATATAATACTTATAAAATAAGTATTATATTTTTTATATATAAATTATTATATTAATAACAAAGTTATTAATATAATAATTAGAAATATATCTCTTATTTTATATATAAAAATATAATAGTTATGAAATAACTATTATATTTTAGAAATATATATCTTTTTTTATGTAATAGTTATAGTATATTATAATAATTAGTTTATTTTTATTATTATTATTTTTTAAAGGATCAAAAATAGAATAGTTTATATTCAGAATATAACTTACTATATCTATGTTCACTATTCTACATTAATAAACGTTGGATCTCCACCCCTCCCCCCTATCACAAACCGAATAGTCCCCAAATTACTCCCCTCCACAACTCGAAGAAAAAATAAAGTTGGAACTTGAAGAAAGAAGAGAGATGAATTATACTAAGGATATGAGAGAAGAAGAATTTTATTTAATAGATTTAAAGAGTAAGTTTGACAAGATAAAACCGAACACATATTATTTAAGTTATAGTGGAGGAAAGGATAGTCATTTTTTATATTGGTTTATAAAAGAGTATTTAAAAAGAGAAGATATAAAGGTAGTAGGAATAAATACATATATGGAGCATGAGGAGATAAGGAATAGGATAATAGAGAATAGCGACATAGTATTATATCCGAAAATAAAGCCGAATGAGATAAAAGAGAAGTATGGGATACCATGTTTTAGTAAAGAGCAAGATTTCTATATATACTATTATCAAAATGCAATAAGAAAAGGTAAGAAGCCGAGTAAGACGATAGAAGAAAAGATAGATGGGACATATAGGACGGGATTTTGTGTAAGCAAGAAAGCGAGAGATTATGTAAAGAGTGGGGAGGCACATAAGATAACGCATTTATGTTGTTATTACTTAAAGAAAGAACCAGCACACAGATTTGAGAAAGAGAGTGGGTTAAAGCCTATATTGGGAGTTAGAAGTGGAGAGAGTGTAATGAGGAAGCAACAATACAAGAGTTGTTTTAGCAAAAATGGGAAATTTACACCGATACATGATTTAAGTGATGAGTTATTAGACAAGATATATAAATATTATAATATAGAGATACCCGAGGTTTACAAATATGTAGAAAGAACAGGTTGTATGGGGTGTCCATACGGGTCATATAAGCACGACACAGAGAAAGAACTTAAATTGATTAATAAAAATCAAAGAAAATTTGTATGTAATTTATTTAAAGAGAGTTATGATGTATTAGGAATAGAAATAAATGATGAGTAAGTATGGAAAAATAGATAAGAAAGAACAAAGATGGAGTATGCTAAATATATGGAGGAAAGAAGTAGGAGTGATGATATGGGGCTAGAAAAGAGTATAAAAAGTGGAAAAGAGAGAAGAAAACAGTATAGAGGGGCAAAAGGAATAGATAGAAGTTGTAGAAATCATGGAAGTTGTATATATTGTGAGGAGAACAGAAGATATAGGGAGAGAAGATTAAAAATAGACAAGAAATATTTAAAAGAGATATTGACAAAAGAGGAAATATAGTGGTAGAATTGAGGTGTAAGGAAGAAGTCCATTAGGAGAAAAGTAGAAGAATAGAAACAGGTTTACAGCAAAAGAAAAGGTAAATCATAATAATTCGTAATTATAAGATATGGTTCAAATCCATAAAAACCTGTTGAAGAATAAAGAAATGGTCATACTGCAAAAAGAGAAAAAAGATAATATTTTGTGCTATTGAAAGAGGAATTGACTGATAATCAATTAAACCTAAAAAAAAGACCATTGGAATACTACGAGAAATACCCGTAACTGCAAAAGAAGAATATCACTTATTGGTTATTAAGGATTTATGAAAATTGTTTAGGGAATAATTTTTAACATGATGGCATAACGCCATATAATGCTTATAAAGATTGGGTGTTGTACTCCTAATGGGGAGGTCTGTGAATTTAAGTCATAGGCTTCTCTTTCTTTAATAAAAAAAAGTAGGAGGAAAGAGTAGTATGAATAGTTTAGAGAAGATATTTAATGAAAAACTGACAGAAAATGGAGATAAAACGTATAAATCAACAGGAAATGACTTGTTAGATATATTGTTTATGACAAGTTATTACGAGAAACATATAGAAGAATTAGTTAGGAAAATAGGAACGAGTGATAAGGAGAAGTGGTTTGCAAGATTTATTCGAGACCCAAGACATGGGCTAGGTCGTAGAGATTTAGGGAGAGCCTTAATGTATCTAGCAGACGTATCTCCTTTTGACATAGTACAAAGTGGGAGATTTGATGATTTATTATGGATAGGCAGACCAGAAGATTATTTATTAATCGTGCAAGAAGCAGGACTAGGAAATGAACTTGCAAAGAAATGGTTACCAAGATTAAATAGTAAAAACAGAAATATAGCAAAAGAAATATGTAAAGAGTTTAATTTTAGAGAAGAAGAATATCGTGAGATGATAAAATGTGATACTACGGAGAGTAAGTTATCAAGTCATAGAACAAACGAGATAAAGTTTGAACAAGTGCCAAGTTTAGCCATGATAAAGTATTATGATAGATTTAAACGAGGAGAAGATACAAAAGAGAGATTTGAGGCATATTTAGAGAGTGTCAAAAAGGGAGAGAAAGAGATAAAAGTATCAACAACAACCGTATATGACATATATAAGAATAGGGAAAAGATTGATGCCGATTTATTCTTTGATAAATTAGAGAAAATTGAGATAAGTTGTGTACCTATTTTAGATACATCAGGAAGTATGTGGGATAGTAATGACAGTATAGGAAAAGCCATAAGTATCGCCCACTATCTAGCAAAATGCACGACATATTGTAGGGGTTATGTAATAAGTTTTAGTGATAATCCGAAACTAATAAAAATTAAAGACGAAGAACCAAAAATTAATGCTTGGGGTTATCCTGTTGCAAAATTTGGAAGTGAAAGCAAATACTGTCGTGAGTTAAATTCTATGTACACAGGAGAAGTAGGAAGCACTAATTTTGGTGCAGTAATGGAACTTTTAGAGAATTTACACGACCTACCTGAATATTTAGTGGTGTTAAGTGATATGGAATTTGATTATGGAAGCCATGAAAGTAAAGAAAAATTACAAAAGTTATGGAAAGAAAAAGGATATACTACTAAAATAGTATGGTGGAACTTTAATTCAAGGAATACAACAGTACCTGAAATGGACGAGATGGGGAACATCTATTTAAGTGGATATAGTCCAATGCTACTTAAATATTTAGAAGTAGGATTTGACGGAGAAGCATTTTTAAATAAATTATTAAAAGAATACAAAAAAACATTGACTAAATAGGGCAAAATGTGGTATAAGTAAGGTGTAGTGATAAGTTATACTCACTTCAATCACTACACTATTGTCTCACTGCTATATAAGTAAGATGTTTGGTGTATTATTTTATTTAAGATAATTGTTTACTGCTAGTTTAGGAAAAGTAAAAAGCACTAGCATAGTTGCTAGTGTACTGAATAATATGTCTAGATCATCTAGCAATAATTTGGGCACATTATTTAGTACAGTACCAATTAATTGGTGCTAAAAAGCATTTAGAAATGGCATTAATGTTGTTTCTAATTGTATATTTTGTTGCCTTACCTTTTTTGCTTTGGGCTTTTTAAGTCTGAAACGCACTATCAATAGTTGGTAGTGTCTAATGAACTATTTATAAAGGAATTGTTTTTTTCAAAATATAACCTCGTTTCTTGCAAAAAAGAAATAAATTATGTATAAGATTTAGTTTGTGTGTGTTATCGTTTATTGTTGATGAATTTGTAGTTAAAATTGTAATCATGTAATCATAAAGTATTAAGATAAAAGTAGTTCATTAGACAGTATCAATTATAAATTGGTACTATTGGTATTATTTATATTCATTTTAAACCAAATACCACATTGAATTATAAGTAAATTTCTTTATAATTCATACCCCCTGATTGGAGAGAGTTTATTCTCTCTTTTTTATTTGACAAAAAACGGTAAAAATGATATATAAAATATGGTAGTATTAGAGGTATTGACATGGTAAGATATATAAAAGAGTATAAAAATTTTATTGAAAAGTGTAAAAATCACTAATTAAAAGGTGTTTTTTACACTTTTTTTGTAAAAATGGAGGTTAAATTAGTGAAATCTATAACAAATTTAATGATAAATGAGTATGGAGTAAAGAGAGTATGTTTTATGGGTTATAAAGTAAGTAAAGATAATCCATATACATTTCATCACTTAAAGAAAAAAGAGCATGGAGGCAAAGAAGATTTAAAAAATGGGGCAATTTTAACAGATATAGCCCATAAATACTTACATATAATAGAAAGTCGTGATAAAGAGTTGTATGATTTATTAAATAATGTGTTATGGCAAATAAATGAGCAAGGATTTGCCCCACTAGAAAGACAATTACTAGCAATAGATTATATTTTGAGAATATTTGAAGAAAAACATCAAAAAGATAGGGCAAAAAGTGGTAAAATTCTAATAAAAAGGGAGTATAAGGAGGGTAGAATAGTTAATGACGGAGTTTTTAGAACGAATAAAAGACATTAGGTTTACAGAAGTTGATGAATTTTACAAGAGAAAAGATGAAATTAAGGAAAAATATCAAGAATTAGATAATGAAACAAAGGAAATTTATAAATGGTACTTTTATTTTCAACTATGTTTATTAAAAAATCCATTGAAAGAGATGTTGTGGACATTTTTA
The DNA here is from genome assembly GCA_016297695.1 of Bacilli bacterium. GTDB lineage: Bacteria > Bacillota_I > Bacilli_A > RF39 > UBA660 > RUG14121. The sequence goes on along the minus strand of JAEDGC010000007.1, from coordinate 44,452 downwards.
AATATGAATTGTGATATATATTTCATAGCAGAGATGTCCAACGAGTATCGTTTATTTTGCCGAAAAAGGAACAAAATGTACGAAATTGATGATGAATTTGACTAAAAAAAGGCAAAAATGATATAATTTTAATATAAAAGGAGATAAGGACATGGTGGAAACAGTAATCAATACAATAATAAGTTATATAATACCTTTAATATTAGGATATTTAATATGTTTAATGAAAAGTTATAGAGAAAGAGATAAAATGCAACAGGAAGCCTTAAAATGTTTATTAAGAAGCAATATAACTAGCAAATATTATGTATATACGGAGTTAAAAGAGATACCTTTATATGAAAAAGAGAATATCAATTATATGTATGAGCAATATGTAAAAATGAAAGGAAATTCGTATGTAGGTGGTCTAGTAGAGGAAATAAACAAATTACAAATAAAAAAATAAGGAGAAAAAAGATGTCAAAAGAAGTTGTTTGGACTAAAATAATATTGGAAACATTTTTAGAAGAAAGTGGAATATTAGATAGAATAGAATTAGGCGACGAAAAGGCAAGAATATTAGAGGGGATAATGAGGACAAGATGTGCAGGTTGGAAAATATCGAAACAAGCCATAGAATTTGATTGTGATGAAAGCACAATTAATAAATATATAGTTGAATTAAAAAAATTATATGATGAAACACAAAAACATAGTTTAATATTACCAAAAAGAATTAAAAAAAGTAAAGTAGAAGAAATATTAGATGAAGTGTAGAGAAAAAGTAGAATTTTTAAAACATTTTAATAGAAGAACTTAACATATTAAGTTCTTTTTTTATGTGATAATGTAATCAAGAAAGGAGTATGAGTAATGAAAAAATCCGATAATGGTAGTGAACCTATTGGTAGTCATATAGACAATTTACTTATACTTCTTTTATTTTGTTAGGAGATGAAACAAATGTATAATCAATATAATCCGTATATGAATAGATTTTATGGGCAACAACAAACAAATATACCTCAACCAATGGATTTGTCTATTCAACAACAAAACACACCACAAATGGGCTTAAATCGTGCTTTCTTAAATGGTAAACAAGTTGAAAGCATAGATATAGTTAAAACCCTAGAAATACCTTTAGATGGTAGTATTAGTTATTTCCCACTTGTAAATGGTACTGCAATAGCAACTAAACAATTAACGCAAGATGGGACAAGTAAGATAACTATTTATGAACCAAAGGTAAACAAAAGAAAGTTCTTAAATAACTTTTATGGGAGTGTAGCCAAGAAGTAAGGCAAAGGTCTGCAACACCTTGACCGAGATTGCAAAATTCTCCACTCCCTCCAAAAAAAATTGACAAACTTTTTTCATTATGTTAATATGTTTATGGGGAAACCCAACAAGGTAAAACCTTTGTTTTTAAAGAATTTATTGCATAACCATAAAAGAGTAGGATTAATTCCTACTCTTTTGGTTTCTTAAAATAATTTTCAACTATTTCATGAATTATATAGTGTGAATTAGCACAAATATCACATACATATTCTTCTTGTAAACTATCAACTTGCATTGAAATATAACAACTTATATAACAATGGGTAAGTTCGTGAATTAAAGATTGTTTTTTTTGTTCTTCACAAACTTCTTTACATAACCATATTTGTTGTTTATCTCTTATACATAAACCAAAATAAAATGTTTCTTCGTTAGTACAGTTCATATATTTTTTCATTTCCTCTTGGCTTTTTTCTATAATTTCCCAAGTTCTATTATTCATTTTAAATTTCATTTGTAATCTCCTAACCAATCCATTATTTTAAAACGATAAGTGCTTCGTTTTTTTTCTACTCTAATTTCTTTTCCAAGTGTTTCAAAATATTCAAGTGGAATAGATTTTCTATCATTATCTTGCATAAAGAATAAAAAATCTTCAATATCTAACACGAAACATCTCTCAACATCACTAAAAAACACAATTATATTAGCAAATACATTATGAAATTGATTAGCCTTGTAAAGGTCATCTATTTGCTTCTCTTTCGTCTTATTTCCCATAATACACTCAATAGGTATAGACTTCCCTTTATGTGTCTTTAATTCGTTTAAAAATAGCCCTCCATTGTAGAATATTAGGTTATCTGCTATGTTGCTAGGAGTAAATCTCATTTTTTCATTTCCACCCCATGTTCCTCCACTATCACGAAAACGATAGTAAAACATATTATCAGGAATACTAGCCCTCCACCAATTTTCAAAACTTTTACCAATGTTTTTCATTTTTTCATCTCCTTTTCCAATCTCAATTTGAATTTGGTAAGTTTGATTTCATTTTCTACTTTTTCAAGTTCTTCAAATACTCTTGCTTTCCCCTTTGAATTAAAACAATTTTTATCTAAACATCTTTTCAAAGAACTTTCCTTTAATTTTAGATTAGATAATTTAGTAATTAAATCCTTGCTCATTATTCTACCTACTTTTGAATTAATTTTACCATTTTTTGACATTAAAATCAATATGTGATACCCTTTATATTGTAGGAGATATGATTATGACATTAAAAGAGAAAAATAATGAAATACAAAAGAAAAATCAAAATGATTTAAGAGATTTAGAGCAATTTTTCAATACAAATAAGGTTGATAATATGCTTCAAAAAATAGAAGAAAAAAAGAAAGAATTAGTAGAAGAAATGATAAAATATGCCGAAAAAAATACTGTTCCTTGCAAATGGGATAAAGATGGTTGTCCACTTGAATATAGAGTTAAAATAAACCCACTTGTAATAACTAATTACTTTTTTAAACCAATAGCCCCTATATCTAGCCAAGAGCCAATTTATAATGCCGAAAAATTAGGTATGGTTTTTGACTATTATTGTGATATTTTGGCAGAAGTTAATGATAAAATAGGTAACTTTCCAAGTTCTTTAACTTCATTTTGCAAACTTGCTTCAATAACTTTAAGTACATTAAGAAGTTACAAGAATAGTAGTGATTTAAACATGAGAATAATTGTTGAAAAAATCTACGACCAAATAGGAGATGAAAATATAACAATGAGCCAAATGGGAATTGTTAGTGAAAGAAGTACAATATTTAAAATGAAATCTCAAAATGAAATTGTAGAAAAACAACAACCTACTGTCCACATAAGTATAACTGAAAAACCTGACTATGAACATATAGAGGAAAGATTGAAGAAATACAAACAATTTGCTAATAAAAAGGAAAAGTAATATGAAAGAACAAGATGATAGTAAAAAAATATACGAAACAATAGATGAACTACTTACTATTTTAGAAAATAATTTTAGATATTCTTATGGTAGAAAAATACCTATGAAAGATGTTTTTGAAATGGTAAAAGATATTAATGTATTGACTATTAATTTTGAAAAAAATGTTAAAGAGTGTGGCAAATTAGTTATAAAAAGATTTATTCCTCTATTAGATTTATTAATAAAAATTGATACAGACCCTAACCATTTTCCTGAATACGAGAAAATGCTTAAAAATGCTTACAAAATAGGGGCAAGAATTTCTTTGGAACATTATATGGTTTATCGTGAGTGGGATGAGCCTGAAAAAGAAAAGTTTTTTGAGCCAAGATACCGAATATTAATAGGGTATATTCATTATTTGCAAGAATTAGAGTGTAATCCTAATTTTCATACTTTAATTTTTAATGCTCCGTCAGGTTATGGAAAATTGATAGCAAATGATGTTCCTGTATTAACACGAAAAGGTTGGAAAAAACATGGAGATTTAGTTGTTGGAGATGAAGTGATTTCGCCAAAAGGAGAATTTATAAAGGTAAAAATAGTACACCCTAAAAAATATGCAACGGTAAAAGTAATTTTTGAAGATGGAGAAGAAATATTGTGTCACAACCAACATGAGTGGCAAGTATATGATAGGGAAGCAAGAAAAGAAAAACAAGTTGAAACAAATTATTTAATTGAGCATTTAAAAGAAAAAAGTGGTAGAAATAGATTTCTTTTGCCTTTAATAGAGCCTGTAAAAGGCGAATACAAAGACTTACCTGTTGACCCATATACTTATGGAGTTTGGCTAGGAGATGGCTCAACTAATCAAGGAAAAATTACTCAAAACAATGAAGATACTATAATTTTCAATTATATACCGTATCAAATTACAAGTGTTTATAATGGTACAAGTGAAAATGTTAAAACATATTTTTTAAAAGGTTTATCAGAAGATTTACATAAAATTAATTTATGTTATCAAAAACATACCGAAGAAAAATATATACATGATAGTTATTTAACTTCAAGTATAGAACAACGATTAGAATTACTTGCAGGAATTATTGATACTGATGGTTATTTAGATAAAGTTAAACAAAGATATATAATAACAACTTGTGGAGAAAAATTGAAAAATGATATTATTTCTTTAATTTCAACATTTAATTGGAGAGTAAGTGTAAATATTGTTCCTCCAAGAGTTAGTACGAGTGGAATTAAAGGCAAAAAAAATATTTACTATATTGGTTTTAGCCCAACTATGGAAATACCATGTAAATTAGAAAGAAAAAAAATAAAAAATCTTCACAAGCAAAGAAGAATAGGGATAAAAAATATTGAAATTATACCTTTAACAGAGGGGAATTGTATAACTGTTGAGGGTGGGCTTTATTTGGTTGGTAGAACTCTTAAAATGACACATAACACCTACCCTAAAAAAATTAGTGAAGCATGGTCTTTTGGTATTGATAACACAGGTGCAATCTTATCTTTATGTTCAAATGATGATGTTGTTAAATCAGGTTCAAGAACTGTTATAGATGAAATTAAAAGTGAAGCATTTGGGGAAGTTTTTACTAATATGAAATATGATGAAACGGATAAAAACTTTTTCTTAAAAGAAACTGATGAAAAGTGGAAATTAAAAACTTGTAGATTGCCTTTTAGTTATTATGCTAAAACAACACAAGCCAATGTAGTAGGGTCAAGAGCAAGTAAATCTATACATATAGACGATTTGTACCCTGACTATAAAGAAGCCATGAATACTGCCTTAAATTCATATTATTACAATAAATCTATAACAGTATGGGAAAAGAGATTTGTTCAACATTTAATTCCTAATGTTTGTATAACAGGAACATTATGGGCTAGTGGAGATTATATTGATTTAAAAATTCAACAATTAGAAAGAGAACATAAATTTAAACAACACCCTAAATATCCATATACTAGAATAAGTGAAGATGGTAGTTGTGCAATTATTCAAGTTCCTGCTCTTGATTATGTAACAGGAGAAAGTACCTGTCCTGAAATAAAACCAACAAGTGAATTAATTAAAGAAAAAAACAACATGGACGAGTATTTGTGGGAAACGAACTTCCAACAAAAACCAACTAATCCTGAAAGTTTGGCATTTAGTTATGAAAAAATTAGGACTTATGAAACTATACCTGAAACAGATTATACAGGTGCTTATTCGGTAATAGATGCTACTAGAAAAAGTGGTAAGGACTTCTTTGCTATGCCTATTTTCAAAAAAGTTCAAAATGATACTATGTTTGATTATTATTTGAGAGATTGTTTATTTACACGAACTGCTACAAAAGATATGTATGATGATATTGTTGAGAAAATTGTGGAACATCATATAATTCTTCTTGTAATAGAAAGTAATGTTACGAGTGAGTTAAAACAAAATATAGAAAATAAGTTAAAAGAAAAAGGTTTTAATTTTTGTGAAATTATTGAAAAATATAACACAATTCCTAAACCAACAAGAATTGAAAATGAAAAGCATATAATAAAAAAACAATTAGTATTTCCTAAAAAAGGTATGTATGGAAATGCAACTGATATGGGAAAATTTATGGACAATTTAACTTTATACAATGCAACAGGTCAAAACCCTAATGATGATGCCCCTGATAGTTGTGCTTTATTTGGTAGTGAAATAATTGAAGAAAATAGTCAGCCTCAAATAGCAGAGCCTTTGGATTTTGTAAGACAATATATGTAATATTGTCTTTTTTTACCATAATTTGACAAAAATTAAAAAATGTTGTATGGTTTTCTATTGTAATGGGGGAAATTTCATGAAAAAAGTATGTCGAATATGTAATTGCGAAAAAGATATAAACGACTTCCCAAAAAGAAAAGAAACACAAGATGGGTATAGAAATGAGTGTAAAAAATGTCATAATGACCAAAGAAGAAAATCATATTTAAAAAATATACAACACGAAAAAGAAGTGAAGAAAAATTATTATAAAAATAATTTTGAAACTATAAAAGAAAAAAAGAAAAAATACTACGAAGAAAATAAAGATTTTTATGCTCAAAAAAATAAAGAATATAGAGAAAAACATAAAGAAGAACTTAATAATTATGCAAAAGAGTATAGAAAATTACATCAAAAAGAAATAACTGCAAAAAGAAAAGAAAAAAGACATAATGATAAAAAATATTATTTTGAAATTTATTTGAGAAATAAAATTAATAATTATTTGTATAGATATGGAAAAATTAAAAAGAAAAACAATGTGCAAGAAATATTAGGTTGTACTTACGAGGAATTTAAAAAATATATAGAAAATAAATTTCAAAATGGTATGAGTTGGGAAAATAGAGGAAAATGGCATTTAGACCATATAATACCATTAGCAACTGCAAAAAACTATGATGATTTAATTAGACTAAATCATCATACAAATTTTCAACCTTTATGGGCTGAGGACAATTTTAAAAAAGGAAAAAAGATAGGTGGTGTATAATCGTGAAAACAATGGGACGTACAACTTGCTATGCTAATTATACGGAAGAACAATTGTTAAATGGTACTCCTGAACAAATTGAAAGTAAAGTTTTAGATATTTTATCAAACAGTATTGACCTACATAATATTAATAAAAGTGAAACGATTTATTTACAAAATTATCTTTATGGCGACCAAGATATAAAAGAAAAAGTAAAATTGACTAGAACTGAAATTAATAATAAAGGTGTTGAAAATTGGGCTTGGTGCTTCCAAGATTGGAAAAAAGCATTTTTATTAGGAAAACCTATTCAATATGCCCCATTAGATGATATTGCTAATGAAGAAATTTCTTTATTAAATAAATACAATACTTATGAAGATAAAGATGAATTAGACCTAGATATTTATGAAGATATATTTACGGTAGGTCGTGGTTACAGATATATCAATGCTTCTCCTATCACAGAAGAAGATGAAGCCCCATTTGAATTATTGAATTTAGATGTTCAAAATACAGAAGTAGTTTATTCAAGTTCAATAAGTCATGAACAATTATTAGCATTTGTTCAAACAAGCAAAAAATATATAGTACAAGAAGTTAATCCTAAAACAGGAGAGCCAGAAGATGTAACTAAATATTATAACGAATATAGTGTTTATACTAGAAATATGAGGTATTTAGTTGACGATAAATTAGTTGAGTTAAGAATAATTGATAGACAACCTATAATTCATAATATTCATATAATAATAGAATACTATTTTAATAGAAAACGAATGAGTTTTTTAGAAATATGTAAAGATATATTTGATGATATTAACTATGTTGAAAATTTAGATAAAGATGATATAGAAGCATTTGTCAACAGTATAATGGTTTTCACTAATGCAGAAGTTAATAAAGAGGGCATGGAAGCCATTAAACAGTTCGGTGCAGTATCAATTAAATCAACAGACCAAAAGAAAGCAAGTGTTGAACTTTTACAATCTAGGTTAAAGTCATTAGATACACAAATTTATTATTTAAGAAAATTAAATGCTTTACATAGTATTTTGAGTGTTCCACAAGCAACTCAAAGTGGAGAAGTTTCAAATGCAGAAACAGGAAAAGCAGTTTTAACAGGTCAAGGTTTTACAAGTGCAAGTGTTCGTGTTGAAAACGAAGAAAAGTCATTTAAAAAATGTGATAGAAATGCTTTAAAAGTAGTTTTAAAAATTTGTAGAGGACTTGAAGCAAGTAAAATTAAACAATTAAAAGTAAGCAATATAGATATTAAATTTAGTAGAGATTTAAGTGAGAACTTACTTGTTAAAACACAAGCATTGTTAAATTTAACAACTGCTCAAATTCCTCCTGAAATTAGAAATGCAGTTATTGGTTTATTTAGCGACCCAACTTCCGTATGTCGTATGCAAGAAGCATATATCAAAGAGCAAAGAGATATACAAATGCAATTAGATAATATAAATAAAAATAAAGAGCAAAACAATCAAAATCAAGATAGTTTAGAAGTTAATAATCAACAACAATAATTGACAAAAAAAGGTAAAAATGATATAATACCTCCAATAAAAAAAGGGGGTATTTTTATTAATAATTATACAGTTTATAAACATATATTTCCAAATAATAAAGTTTACATTGGAATAACTTGTAGAAAACCTGAATATCGTTGGGATAATGGTAAAGGTTATTATAAAAATGGACAAAGTAAAATGTATAATGCAATACAGAAATATGGTTGGGAAAATGTAAAACACGAAATAATTTTTGAAAACTTAACAAAAGAGGAAGCCGAACAAAAGGAAATAGAGTTGATTGAACAATATAAAAGTTATAATGATAAGTTTGGTTACAACATTACGAAAGGTGGAAATTGTGCAGGGCAACTTACAAAAGAAATGAGAGAAAAAATGAGCATATCAAGAAAAGGAAAAATTCCATGGAATAAAGGTATTCCGTGTAGAGAAGAAACAAAACGAAAGTTAAGTGAAACAAACAAAGGGCAAAAAGCATGGAATAAAGGTATTCCATGTAGTGAAGAAGTAAAACAAATATTAAGAATAAAAAATGGTGGAGAAAATAATTATTTTTATGGTAAAAAGTTAAGTTTAGAACATAAAGAAAAAATAAGCAATTCTAAAAAAGGAATTAGAAAAGGTGGGGCAATAAAATTTATGAAACCTGTTTTACAACTTGATTTGGAAAGAAATTTTATCAAAAGATATGATTGTTTAAAAGATGCAGAAAAAGAAACAGGTATTCCATACCAAAATATTTCAATGTGTTGTAGAAAAAAAGTAAAAAAAACACATAATTATATATTTGAATATGAAAAAGAAGTTTTTTGACTTCTTTTTTTGCCATAATTTGACAAAATTTAAAAAATGTTGTATGGTTTTACATTGTAGAAAGAGGTATTAAGAAAACTCTTTCAAATGTGGGTTTAGTGTAATAGTAGCACGACAATCTCCAAAATTGTTAGTAGTGGTGCAAGTCCATTAACCTATGCCAAAAAGAAGAAATATAATCTCTTAGAGTTTGTTAGTTCTTGTTAAAAAAACTATCGTTAAGGAGGAGAGTTATATATATGAAAAGAGATGACATTAAAAATATTTTAGGAGAGGGTGCAAGTGAAGAACAAATCACTAATTTATTAAATGCTTTCCATAATTCAAGCAAGGAAGCAAAAAATAAAATAGATGAACTTAATGCTAAATTAAGTGATTATGATGCTAAATTAAGTGATTATGATGATATTAAAAAGAAATTAGATGACATCAATAAAGCCAATATGAGTGAGCAAGAAAAGTTAGAAGCAGATAAAAAATTAACTGCTGAAACACTTAAAAAGGCTCAAATAATCTACAATACTGCCAAAGTAAAGGAAATCTTATCAGGAGAAAATGTTGATGAAAATTTAATTTCTAATCTTGTTAGTGATAATGCAGAAGTTTCTATTGCTAATGCAAATGCTTTAAAACAAACACTTACTAATTTAAAAGATAGTGTTGAAAAGAAAACAAGAGAAAGTTTTGCAACTGCAAACCTAAAACCTAGTATAACTAATGTTAATCAAGGGGAAGATGCTATGACTTTTGAAAAATTTGCACAATTAAGTGCAGAAGCACAAGAAAAGTTTATTGCAGAACACCCAGACGAATTTGATAAATTATAAGAAAAGGAGAAGATGAAAAATGGCAAATTTTAGAAATAAGATTTTTAATGAAAATGTATTTGAAAAGTATTTAAGAACATTACCAAGTACAAAAGAAAATTCGTTAATTAAAAATGGTTTATTTACAACTGTAAATAAATATCGTTCAAAAATGAGTGAACAAGCAGGTGGTTACTTCGTAACAGAACCAATCAAAGGAAGAATTGGTGGAACACCTGTAAACTATGATGGTCAAACTAATATTGGCGACGGAGAAGAAAGACCAACTTATAAACAAACAAAGATTTGTTATGGTCGTGCTAATATTTGGGGAGAATATGACTTTGCTACTGAAATAACAGGAGAAAACTTTATGGCAGAAGCACAAGAAGTTAAAGATTATTGGGATGGAGAAAGACAAAAAACTGTTCTATCTATCTTAAAAGGTATTTTCTCAATGACAGGTGGAGTAAACGGACAATTCGTTGACAAACATACTTATACTGTTGAGGGAAATCTATTAGCAGATAGTTTAAATCGTGCTTCTCAAAAAGCATTAGGAGATAAAAAACAAAATTTAGATATTATGTTTACCCATAGTGCAGTTTCAACAAATTTAGAGGGCATGAATTTAATTGAGTTCCTAAAATATACTGATGCTAGTGGTATTACAAGAGATTTAACTATTGGTACTTTCAATGGTAAATTAGTTATCATTGATGATGAAATGCCTACTAATGAAGTAGAAGCTGTTTATACTAAATCAACAGATACTTCTGTTGAAGCAAACAAAACTTATTATACAAGAAGTGGTAGTGCTGGTGCTTATGTTTACACAGTTGTTGCTGAACCTACTGGAAACCCATCAACTTCTAACTATTATGAAATGACTACTGAGGGTTATACAGAATATACATCTTATGTTTTCAAAAAAGGTTTCTTTGAATATGAAGATTTAGGTGTTGTTAAAGCAAGTGAGGTTGTTCGTGATGCTAAGACAAATGGTGGTAAAAACGAATTAATTTCAAGAATTAGAGAAATGATAGTACCATACTTAATTTCTTACAAGGACACTTCAAAAATATCTCCAATGAACGAAGATTTTGAAAAAGGTGCTAATTGGGAATTAGTAAATGATGGTGCTAACTCTAATACAAAATATGTTGACGATAAATTAATCCCTGTTGTTCGTATAATTTCAAGAGGATAAGAAAAGGAGAGATAATGTATGGATAATGCAAATAACCAATTAGAATTATTAAAAACAAGAATTATTTATAATGAGAAAGTTTTTGGAAATTATAATGTTTACGAAAAGGTTTTAAATAGACTATTAGAAGATAGTAAATTTATTGCATTATCCTTACGATTTCCTTATCAAGACTATTCAAGTATGGAACTTCCTGCTAAATATAATAATTGGCAATTAAGATGTTGTGAAGAATTATATAAAAACATGGGAACACAAGGTATAAAATCTTATAGTGAAAATGGTTTGTCGTGGACTAGGGATAGTGCTTATATCACACATGAATTATCAAGTGAAATTGAGCCTATGGCAGGTTATATAGTTGCAAGTGAGAGTGATAGTAATGTTTAATGCTTCATTTAATCCAATATTTGATACCTTTTCCAACAGGAATAAGGAAGTATATGTTGCAACTAAAAAAGGTGTAAGATATGATGATTACAATAATGAAATAGTTGAATATAATAAACCATTTTATTATGGCATGAGAAATTATCAACCTCTGACTTGGAAAACATTACAATCTTATATGAGTTCTTTTGGAGAAACCAAAAACAATGTCGTTCAAATGTTAATAGACTATACCGATAAAGGTATATTTAAAGAATTTGATTTAATGTATCTTTATGGTGCAAGTCCAAAAGGAGAACAAGTTTATGGAGAAAATGCTAATTACATAGTAAAGGCATTTAGAGAACAAAATACCAAAATAATGGTAATACTTGAAGAAATTATAAAGGAGGATAACTGATGGAAAAAGTTAAAATCATTGATAAAAAAACAGGTGCAGTTAAAGAAGTTAAAAAATCTTTGGCTAGTGATTATATTGGAACAGGTAATTTTGAAATATATAAAGAGCCTGAAAAAGAAAAAAAGAAAGATTTTAAATTTAATATCAACAAAGAAGAAGAATAATATGCTAAAAGTAATAACTGAAATTGATAGTTTTGAAAAACTTGATAAACATATTGATTTTGTCAATAAAATGGCGAAAATGAAAACTGATAAAAGTTTTCAAGAGTTCATGCAAAAAAAATGTTTAGAAACCATAAGAAAAGTTGCAGAACAAAGATTTGCTACTCATACAACTACTAACGAGGATTTAAAAACCGAATATCTTAATAATAATAAACTTAAAGATATTACTGATGATGGTTTTGTTATATACAATGATTTATCAGTACCAAAGCCTGATACAAAATTTAGTGATGGTTATACATTTAGTGTTGCACTTGCTTTTGAATATGGTACAGGTTTCGTAGGTATGGGGTCTGTAAATGCCCCTGCAAGTTATCAGTACAATGTAAATAAAAATTATGTTGTTAAAGATGATGAGGTAATTTATGGTTGGTGGTTATCTATTTTAAAAAATGGAAATAACCCTCATTTTGGAACAAACGAAAAAGAAAATGCAGTTATAACAGGTGGATATGAGGGTATGGAGATTTATCGTTTCTCTGCCATTGAAATACAAAAAAACTTAAAAAAATGGGTAAATGAATATTTTAGGAAGAAATGAGGTGTTTGATATGATTGATAAATATGATGAAATTTTTGATGCTTTTAAAGAGTATATAGAAACTAATTCAAAATACAATGCTAAGGTTGTTAAATACAACACAAACACCTCGACCTATTTTCCTATAATAACCTGTGTTTTAGTTGATAATAAAGATACCGATTTTTGCACTAATGACAAAATTGAGTTTTACGAAGCACATTATTTTACAATAGATATATATACAAAAGATAAAAAAAACGGGAACAACATAGTTGTTGCTTCACAAATTATAAATGATGAGTTAAGTAAATTGACTATGAAGTTTTTTGGGGAAAAATTAAATATGAAAAAAACTATTAACAAACCTACCCCTAATTTAGACAGTAGTATATTGAGAAAAACAATTCAATATCAATGTTTAATAGGTAATGTTAGAGGAAATATTATAAGGAGATGAAGAAAATATGTTTAATAGTATTGAAGATAGAGCATTAAGTGAACACAGAGGCTCTGGGTTATTTGTTAAAAAAGCAAGTGGTAAATATTCAATCTTACTACCTATTACAGGTACAGGAGAAAATGGCTCTGCCCCTGCTCAATTAGACAAAACTGCTATTGGTAATCCACAAGCAACATCAGTTGAGGGTAGAACTGAAAATCCACAAAAATCAATTCCGTTCTTTGCTCACAGAGATAACATTAAAATTCTTGAAGAAATCAAAGGAAAACCACAAGAATTTATTAGATTACTTCCTGACTTTACAGGTTTCAAATATAGTGGAACTGTAAATTACATGATTAGTAATACTGATGTTGGTGGTTTAGAACAAGGAGAAATTACAATTACTCCAACTTCAAAAGATGAATATGTTGAAAATTGCTATGATTTAATTGAAGATACTGCAATAATCGTAAATTCAATAGATGAAGTTGTAACTATTAAAGGAACAGGAACTTACGAAATCAATGTATCTACTAATCCAAGTGATGCAACTATTAAAGCAGAAAGTGATACAACAGGAACTGCAACTGTTCTAGTATCCGATAAAAAGGTAACTATAACAGGTGTTGCGAGTGGCTCTGCTATTATCACTATAACAGTTGAAAAATCCGGTTATGCTTCATTTAGTAGAAGTGTAATAGTTATTGTAACTGAATAAAAATATTATGGAAAATAGGTGGAAAAGATAATGAAAAAAAATGAAATAATTGAATTAAATGGTGTTGAATATACTGTTGAATTAAATAGGGAGAGTTTTTTACAAATTGACAAGATTTGTAATATAAGCAAATCTATGAAAATTTTAAATAGAGGTTTGTATGATTACATTGATGAAGAAGAACTTGATGATAATTATAATCCTTTTGAGAATATGGTAAGTGATGAAGAAATTGAAAACGAAATAAAATTAAAAGAGGAAACTCTTAATAAATTAGCAGAAAGAAGTTTCTTTATATGGTTATATCCTAATCATAAACTACCTCTATCAAAAGTAAAAGAAATTTTAAAACCTTATTTAGAAGATGAGAAGAAAGCAGAATGGTTAGGAGAAAAAATTGGAGAGTTTTTACATGGCAGTATTGAGGTTAGACAATCTTATAACGAAAACCAAAAAAACTTGAAAGCCCTAGCCAACAAGTAGAAGAAACAGAAGAAGATATATTTAATAAATATAATAATTCTTACTATGAATATTATTGTAATTATCTTTTTCCACTAGCAATAGAGTACGGTATGAGTGCAGAACAATTTTGGAAAGATGACCCACAATTATTCAATTCATACCGTACTTCTTTTATTAATAAGAAACAAAGAGAGTTAGAGGAATTAGATTATAAATGTTGGTTACAAGGGCTATATATACATGATGGAAATGGAAAATTATTTTCTTCTTTAAAACAATTAATAAGTAATATCGTTGCAAGTTTTTCTAAAAGTAAGAAAGATAATACTCCAATAGATACATACCCTAAAAAACCTTATATGGAATTAGAAAAAGATAAAAAAGAAGAAGAAATACTTAAAAAGAAAAAACAAAATTATCAAGATTTTCACAACTCATTAATATACTTTGGAACTATTAAACAAAGGTATTTAGATAATTTAAAAAAGAAAGGAGAGTGAAAATATGGACGGTAATCAAACAGAAGTTAGCATACGATTTAAAAATTATGTTAATGGAGAAAAAAAACTTGAAAAATATGCCGAAACTTTGGCAAAAATTAGAAGTGTTACATCAGGTATTGATAATGGCATGATTAAAAATGTTAAAGAAAGTGCTACATCTACTGAAAAAATAAATAAAGATGTAAAAGATATGAGTAAATATATCAAACTTGCTTTTAATTATACTACTATTAGAGAATTTTCAAGAGCATTAAATCGTGTGTTTACTATTATGTCAAATCTCGCTACTAAAAGTAGTGATTATCTTGAAAATATAAACTTATTTCAAGTTGCATTTGATAACACATATAGAAATGCCGAACAATTTGTAAATAAACTAAATGAAATGTATGGTTTAGACGAAAGTTGGTTGATAAGAACAGTAGGTATATTTAAACAATTATCTAATGCTATGAATTTATCAACTGAACAAGGTACTAAACTTTCAACATTACTAACTCAAATGTCAATAGATATTTCATCACTTTATAATATTGATATTGAAAGAGCAAGTAGTACATTACAATCTGCTCTTGCAGGACAAACGAAACCAATAAGAGGGGCAACAGGAGCAGATATTACACAAAATACATTACAACAAACTTTAAATGAATTAGATATTGATAGAAATATTACTCAATTAACTTATGCCGAAAAAAGATTGGTAACTATTGTTTCTTTAACAAGACAATTAGCAGAAGCAACAAATGACTTTGGTCGTACAATAGAAAGTCCTGCTAACCAAATGAGAATTTTAAGTGAACAATGGGAAAGATTAAGTCGTGCTATGGGTAATTTATTTATGCCTATACTTGCAAAAATCTTGCCATACTTAAATGCTATTTTTATGGTATTAACTGAAATAATTAATACAGTTGCTACTTTATTAGGTTTTAATGCAGGAGATTATGATTATTTTAGTGGAATTGCAGATAGTGTCCTTGATTTAGAAGATGGGTTAGATGGTGCTAGTGAAAGTGCTAAAAAATTAAAACAAGGTTTAAGAGGCTTTGATAAATTAAATGTTATTACAACTCCTACAAGTGGCTCAACAGGATTAGCAACAGGTGGAACAGGAAGTGTTGACCCTAAAATTTGGGAAGCCTTTAATGACGCATTTGATAAATATAATAGCAAACTTGAAAATGTGCAAATGAAAGCGACTAAAATAAGAGATGCTATTATGGAGTGGTTAGGTTTCACAAAACAAATAGACCCACTAACAGGAGATATAAGTTTCAAATATAACGGAATTAAAATTACTTTAAAAAATATGTTGGCTTGGTTTAATAAATTAAGTCCAGAAGCAAAAGTTTTAGCAGGTTATATTGGTTATTTAGTAACTAAAAATACAATCAATTTAGTTAGTAAATTTGTAAAATTGCTTGGTGCAACAGGTATGTTTAAAACGGTAAAGGCTTTGTTAAGTCCATTAAAAAGTCTTTATAAAACATTTGATAATATTAATTATTCTTTAATTTCTATGAGTGAAAGTTTAGAAATTGGTATGTATGAGTGGTCTAAAAACTTAACTTTAATGGATAGACTAAAAGTATCTTTGGTAGGTGCAGGTGGTTTGTATTATTCTTTAAAATTAATAAAAAGTGGTATGGAAGATTTGGCAGAACAAGGAAATTTAACTACTGAAAGTATGCTTAAAGTTGGTGGAGGTATTTTAGGTGCTATTGGAAGTGGTGCATTAATAGGCTCTCAATTTGGTATGTATGGTGCTATTATTGGTGGAGTGGCAGGGGCAGTAATATCTTTATATAATGCTTTTATGGAATATCCTACTGCTACAAGTATTGCAGTTGATAGCATAAATAAAACCACAGATGCAACAAAAAAATATCTTGATACATTAGATGAACAAAGGCAAGTAATTGAAGAGCAATTAAATGCTAATTTAATTCAAACAGGAGTTCATGAAAGATTAGTTGAAGAATTAGAAAAAATTACTGATGCTAATGGTAAAGTTAAAAAAGGTTATGAAGATAGAGCAAACTTTATTTTAAATGAATTATCACAAGCATACGGAATTGAATATAAAATTACTGATGGCATAATTGAAAATTATCAAGAATATATAGATAAAATCAAAGATTTGATAGTTACCAAACAAGCAGAATATTTTCTTGAAGCGAATAGACAAAATTACTTAAATGCAGTTCAAGAAGAAGCAAAATTATATGATGCTATGGTAACCCAACAAGAAAATTTAACAAAAGCAAAAGAACAACAAACAAAAGCACAAGAAAAATATAATAAACAATTAGAATTTTACAATAAATTAGTATCAGGAGAATTAGGAGTTTTTAGTACAAGTTATGTAAAAGAACAAGAATTATTGCTAAAAAAATTGAAAAAAGGTCTTGATGAAACTAACGAAAGCGTCAAAAATGCACAAGAAATAAGTGAAAAAGCAACAAATGATTACAAAAAAAATATTTTAACTCAACAACAATATAGTGAATTGCAAATAGGTTTTATGACAGGTAATCTTGAAAAAATTGAAGAAGCAGTTGAAAATTATACAAATTCTTATTTTGAAAATGGGAAACTTGTAGTGAAATCACAAGAGGAAATTAATGAAAGACTTGCTTATAATTGGGGAATATTATTAAAAGAATATAAAACAACAAGTGATGAAAGATATAATATTTTAGTTGAAGAATTGCAAAAAGAAACACAAGCAGTTGAAGAAATTACTCCTGAACAAGCAATTAAGTGGAAATCATTAGCAGAAGCCGACCAAGATGCATTTTTAGGGGAATTTGGTAAATTGCCTGAAAACTTACAACAACAAGTAATTGACAAAATGCAAGAAAAAGGGTTTCAATTAAGCAAAGAACTACAAAACGGAATTAATCGACTTAATCCTAAAATAGAAGTAGATGCTAAATTAAAAGAAACTAATCAAAAAATTTATATTGATGCCGACACAAGTAAAGCACAATCTAAAACTCAATCTTTTTGGGATAAATTAAAATTTAATTTTAGTCAAATATTTGGTTCTTTCTTTCCAACATTAAAATTTGCAGATGGTGGTTTACCTCCTGTTGGACAATTATTCGTTGCTAATGAAAAAGGTGCAGAGTTAGTAGGACACATTGGAGGACAATCCTTTGTTGCTAACCAAAATCAAATGATGGAGTTATTAGATAGAAAATTAGGTCAAGCAGGAAATACAGGTACACAAGTATTTAATATCTATCTTGATGAAAATCACAAACTTGGTACTTATACATTAGACCAATTAAAAGATATGGCTAAATCAAATGGAAAGCCTATCGTAATTAAATAAGGAGGAATAATATATGAATTATGAATATGATAAAGTTTATGTAAACGATGTTCCTTTTCCTTATACACCTGTTCATGACGCAGGACAAAATGATGTTGACCTAGATGCCTATACAAATACAGCAGGTTATACGATAAGGAATAGGGTAAGACATGATGTCAAAACATTAGATTTCGTTGTTCCTACTATGTCAGGTGCAGAAATGAAAGCACTTATGGAAATGAGAAGCCCTGTTTGGTTTACTGCTACTTTCTTTGATGAAGCAGAGTGGAAAATAGTACATAAAAAAATGTATTGTAGTAGTCCTCAATATACTAAATATTATATTGACCCTGTTGACCCATTAAAAAATATATATACTGATGTTAAATTTGGTTTTGTGGAGGAATAGTTATGGCATATATAACAAGTGATAGATATAAAGAAGTAATTTATAGTCAAGATTGTAGGCATAAATTAAAAATTTGGTTTAATGATGTTGAATTAGAAAATGCCGATATATATTGCGAAAAATTAACTGTTTCTTCACGAATAATACCAAACGGAAGTAAGGTATTCATGTTAGAAAACTTTATCTCAAAGGAAGCAACATTGATATTACATGAAGTTGATTTAAGTGTAATAAAAGACCAAGTTAAAATTTCAATAGGAACACTCGTTGATAACGAATACGAGTATGTTCCTATTGGAATATTCAATATACAAGATAAGCCTACAACTGATAATGGTAAAACTACTATCAAATTAAGAGATAATTCTGTTAAGTTTGACTTTAATTATAACGGAAAAGAACTAATAGATAATAACGGTGGTAGTGCCACTAAACTTCAAATATTACAAGATATTTGTAACCAAGCAGGTGTAGTATGTAATATAACTGAATTTCTTGGTAGTGAAGATTTAATTGGGATTTATGATAATACCATAACAGGGAGAACTTATGTATCTTATCTAGTAGGTCAAGCAGGTGCTATACCAACAATTAACCGAGATGGAGAATTAATATTTGTTTATATAAATAATTTAGTTGTTCATGAAATACCACTACATTTCGTTGAAAAGTATAGTGATGGAGATTTATTCAAAATTTCACGAGTTGTCTATGAAAGTGGTATAATAAAATATGAAAGTGGAACAACTGATAATGATACATTATTTTTAGATAGTTCTAACCCTTATGTTTCAAGTGATAAACAAGTCCAAAGCATACTTGAAATTGTCAATGGTTTTGAAATAAATTCATTTTCAACAGGTAAAATAATAGGTAATCCTGCAATAGATAGTTATGATTTAATTTCTATAACAGACGGAGATAATACTTATATAACACTAGCAACTAATGAATTAGTTTATAACGGTGTCATAATCCAAACATTTGATACTGAAATTGGGCTTGAAGAAAGAAAAGAAAATGTATCATTAAACGGAGAAAATACATTTAAAAAATGGGCAAAAACTGAAATAGATAGAGTTGATGCTCGAATAACAAGTGAAGCAGGTCGAATTGATACAATAGAAATTTCAAATACCGAAGCAATTAAAGAAATACAAAACAAATTTGATGGTTATACTCCGTTAAATCAAACACTTGAATTAGAAAAAAGTGTTACACAAATTCAAACAGATACTTACACTAAAACAGAAATAAATACTAAACTGACAGATGGTAGTGTAACAATGTTAAAATCAACAACTTTAACTGCTGATGACGAGGGTTTAACTGTTGATAAAAATGATAGTAAAACCAAATCAAATTTAGATGCAGACGGTCTTGAAATTATAGATAAAACAGGTGCAAGTCAGGAAGTATTGCTTGAAGCAAGGTATGATGAAAATTTAGGAGAAACTATCGTTAGGTCTAAAAATATGAGAGTTGAAAAATATCTTAACATAGGAACACATAGTCGTATAGAGGATTATGAAAATGGTACAGGTGTTTTTTGGATAGGATAGGAGGAATTTATGACACAATTATTTAGTGATAATGTCTATACATTTGGTACTACTTCTGCACTTCATGTAATAGTAAGTTATGATAAAAAAAGACAAGGTGCAGATATGTTATACCAATTCTATTACAAAATTTTTATAAGTGATAGAAAAGGAAGTTTAAATCCTTATGGAACATATCAAAACCCTGTAAAAGCAACATTTACATTAAATGGCAATAATGTTTGGGAAAAAGAAACACAAGGAAATCAAGGTTGGTCTTTTGAATATACAAGTGATTGGATTACTGTTTCAAATAAAACGAGTGGCACAACACCTTTTAAATTCACTATCAAAGATACTATTAAAGATACTTGGTGTAATTATACTTCTTCAACATATAGTCTTGGTGTTGACCCAGCAGGTAGTGATATAGGTGCAGTTGCAAATTTTAATATAGGAAATGCAATAACTGTTCCTATAACCAAATATGCTAGTATGTATGATGTTTTGGTTGTTAAAATAGGAAGCACGACAATAACAACCATTAATAATGCCCCTAACCCTACAACAATTACTTTTACTTCAAGTGAATTAAATACAATTTATGGTCTTACAACAGAAGTTCAAAGTGTAGAATTTACATTTGAATTAACAACATACGAAGATAGTTCAAAAGCAACAATAGTTGGTACAACGAAAAGTACAACTGCAAGGGGTTATATAGTTGGCTCTGCCCCATCAATTAATAGTATAACTATGGTAGATATTAATCCTAAAACAAGTGCATTAACAGAAAATAGTTCAACTAGTTCAACTATGGTTAGATATATGTCTAATGTCAAAGTTAGTGTAAGTGCTAGTGGTGTTAATAGAGCAACAATACAAAGTGTTACTATAAACGATAAAACTGCAACTTTGAGTAATGGATATTATGTTGCTACATTTAATTCTGCTTCTACAAATAATTTTAAAGTTGTCGTAGTTGATAGTCGTGGTTTTGATACTCCTCAAACTAAAACTATGCCTATTATAGATTATGTTCCTTTAACATTAAGTCCTACTATAAAAAGAGAACAACCTACAAATGGTAAAGTAGTAATTGAATTTAGTGGTAATTACTTTGATGGCTCATTTGGAAGTGTAAGCAATACTTTAACAGTTCAATATCGTGCAAAAGAAAAAAGTGCTTCTTGGGTTGATGAGTGGAATACATTAACACCAACAATAAGTGGCAATACTTATACAGGGAGTTTTACAGGAGCAGGTTATGACTACCAAAAACAATATGTGTTTCAAATAAAAGCAATAGATAAATTAACTACTACTAATACAATAGAAACAGAAATTACGAAAGGAAAGCCAATATTTAATTGGGACGAAAACAATTTCAATGTAAATGGAGAAATAAAGAAAAATGGAAACCCTATATTTCAATCTATTAATTGGTCTGAAACTTACGATTACAATACTTTAACCAAAAGTGGTGTTTATTATGCAGGTGTTAATTGTGCTAATGCCCCTACTGTATATTGTAAAGTTTTAGTTATGGGAAGTACAGATACTAATTATGGAGATGTTACACAACTTGCTATATCAATAGCCACCTCTAACATATATATTAGAACTAGAAATAATACAAATTGGTCTAGTTGGAAATTGATGGTACATAGAGAAAGTATTTTCCCCGTTGGAAGTATTTATATGTCAGTTACCAATACTAATCCTAGTAGTTCGTTTGGTGGAACATGGGTTTTATGGGGTCAAGGTAGAGTTCCTATTGGAGTTGATACTTCACAGAGTGAGTTCAATTCTGCTGAAAAAACCGGTGGAGAAAAAATAAGTACACAAATAAATACAGGTGGTAGTAGTTATGGTTTTACTACTAGTAGTCAGTCTGGATATAATGATAGAACATTAGTTGGTTCTTCTAGTTATGGAAGTACACATGATGAAAAAAGTGCTGATATATCATTACTTCAACCTTATATAACTTGTTATATGTGGAAAAGAGTTAGTTAGGAGCATATCAATATAATAAAAAGAAAAAATATGTGGAAAAGAACTGCTTAAAAAAATAAAAGAAAAGGATGTGATTTGATTTATGAAAGATATTGAAATTAAAATATCAAAAGAAACAAGACAAGTTGATTTGTCAAAATATGTTATCGGTAATGATGCAGAAAATTTACAAGGTAATCTAGTCTTTACTTTTACAGATGAATTTGTAATAGGTCAAGCAAGATTAGAATACGAAACAAGTGATACAAAAGCATATTTGCCTTTAATTCAAGAAGAAGAAACTTACAAAATGCCTATTAAGAGTGTTATAACTAAACAAGGTCAAATATATATGCAGTTAGTTATAACAGAGGGCATTGATGAAGAAGAAATACCAATATTTAAAAGTAATGTATTCTATGTAGTGGTAAATGAAAGTATTAATGCAGAAATAGAACAACCTGATGAATATCAAACTTGGATTGAAGTTGCTAATACTAAATTAAACCAAATAGATAATTTAAACATTGAAGTTGAAAAGGTTGATAATGTATCTACTTTGACAATAACAAAAAAAGATGGTACAACTAATAGTGTAGAGATACTAGACGGAGAAAAAGGAGAAAAAGGAGATTGCAACTTTGCAACATTTGATATAGAAGACGGAAATTTAATCATGAATAAAACAGAAGATATGCTTTTAGATTTTAGATTAAATGAAAATGCAGAATTGGAGGTAATTATATAATGGCAAAACAAATTTTAGGTAGAGTATCAATTGTTTTTAAAGGAGAATATAACTCTACAACAAATTATGAAAAATTAGATATTGTTTCTTACAATGGAAGTTCTTACGCTTGTTTAAAAGATTGTGTTGGTGTTATTCCAACTGATAATACTTATTGGCAATTAGTAGCCGAAAGAGGACAACAAGGTATTCAAGGTATTCAAGGTATTCAAGGTGTTCAAGGTGCTACCCCTAATATTAAAATAGGTACAGTTGAAACTCTTGAACCTACTGAACAAGCAACTGTAACACAAACAGGAACACTTGAAAATCCAATATTCAACTTTGGTATTCCAAAAGGTGTTCAAGGACAAAATGGACAAGATGGTTATACTCCTGTTCGTGGAACAGATTATTGGACGGCAGAAGATATTGCAACTATTCAACAATATATTGATAATCAATTAGTTCCAATAAACGAAGAACTTTCTACTTTAACAACTGTTAGTGAGGTGGCATAATGGCAACTATACAAGAACAAATTAATCAATTAAAAGTGGATAAACAAACTCTTGTTGATAACCTAGTTGCAAAAGGTGTTGAAGCAACAAATGATGAAACATTTACAACTCTTGTTCCAAAGGTAAAAGATATTCAAAGTGGTGGAGATATAAGCGAATATTTTAATACTGCTTATTCTGGAACTTCGCCTATTAATTGGGGTAATAAAAATTTTATAAAAAAAGTTCCTGATATAATTATAGATGATAGTGTAACTTCAATATCCAATTTATTTAATAATTATAATAATTATGTTATTCCTAAAATTATTTGTAATAACAATGTAAAAGATTTTACAGCCGTATATTCAAGATGTATTAATGCTACTAAAATAGATGTTAGCGGACTGGATTTTAGTAATGCAAGAACTGGAAATTATATGTTCAGTGATTGTCAAAGTTTAGTCGATTTGGATTTAAGTAATTTTGATGCAAGTAAAATTAGTGGTACTGCAAATAATGAAACAACAAATGGAACATTTTCTGGTTGTCAAAATTTAACTAATTTAAAATTTATGAAAAATGTAGGAAAAGGATATTATATTCAATCAAATGGATATAGATTTTGTACTGTTGATTTAAGTTATTGTCCAAATTTAACACATGATAGTTTAATTGATGTTATAAATAATTTATACGACTTAAATTTAAGTTATGATGTTGCTAATGGTGGAACTTTGTATGCTCAAAAACTACAAATAGGTAGTACAAATTTAGCAAAATTAACAGAAGAAGAAATTGCTATTGCAACAAATAAAGGTTGGACGGTTAGTTAGGAGGATATATGAAAATAGTAGAAAATAATAAATTAAAAAAATTAATTGCTGATGACAATAAAAAAATAAGAAGTATTGATGATGTTTATTTTAAAGATGAAAACGGAGAAGAACATTATCCTTATTATACAACTATAATTTATCTTCCTAATAATTTCGATATATCAAAAATAAATGAATTATATGTCGAAGAAATAGAGGAAGTAGCAGAATTAGGAGAATAGGATTAATATGAAAGAATTATTAAGTATGATAGATTTTGGCTCAATTATAATGATGATTTTAACAGGAATTGTAACTTGGTTAGGTGCAACCATAAAAAAAGTTTATAATGAAAAAGTTAAAAACGAAACTATAAGAAACGTAATCAATGATTGTGTTAAATATGTAGAGCAAAAATCAAAAACAGAACAAGTTATAAATAAATATATATTAGCAAAAGAAAAAGCATTAAATATTTTAACTTCAAAAGGAATAGATATAACTGATGATGAAATAGATATTTTAATAGAAAGTTTTGTTAATAGTTTAAAGGAGGAAAAATAATATGAGTAAAAACGGAAAATTAATTTTCAAAAACTTTGATCCTTACATAACAAGCCCATTTGGTTATCGTATCCACCCTATCAACAAAGTAATGCAATTTCATCAAGGAGTAGATTATGGAACTAATAATCAAAAACTTCCTCAATATGCTATTGAAGATGGTGTAGTAACAGGTTGTGGAACTGATATTACAGGTGCTAAATATGTTTATGTAAAATATCCTAGATTAGGAAAAACAGGAATACATTATCATTTAGATAGTTATACAGTTAAAAATAATCAAAAAGTAGATGCTAACACAATAGTTGGTTATACAGGTGCAACAGGTCAAGTTACAGGTATTCACTTACACTTTGGTTGGTTTCCAACGGAAGATAGAAATAAAGCATGGGATAAAAAAAGATGGGAAGATTTTGAAGCATACGAATTTCCAAAAGAAGAAGAAAGTAAACCTAACACATTAAAATACAAAATAGGAGATACAGTTAAAATAAATGCAGTTTATGTATCAAGTACAAGCAATAAAAAAGTTAATCCTGCTATCACAACAGGAAAGATTACAAGAATTGTTGCAGGTGCTAGAAATCCATATTTACTTGAAAATGGAAATATAGGTTGGGTAAATGATAATTGCATAACTGAAATAGTTTCTAATAGTAATTACATAGTAGTTAATACTACACAAGGAGTTTGGAGTAGATTAAATGGCTATGGATTTAACTATCCTAAGTACAAAGTAATTCCTTATCAAACTAAATGTGATTTGATTGCTAGAAATGTAGGTTATTCTAATGGTTATAATTGGGATAAAATAAAATATGATGGTAAAGAATTATTTGTTCCAAATAAATGGAATAAATATCTTTAAAAATTAATAGTTTGTTTTATGATTTATTAGTCCGATTTTTATTTTAAATAACTTATACTTGTAAGAGAAATAGGTTAAAAAGCCTATTTTTCTTTATTTTTGTCTTAAAAATGGCATAAATAAGGCAAAAAAAGGTTGACAAATGGCATAAAATGGTATAATGTAATTATGTCTTTTGGGGAAAGGAGGGTTTGAAATGAGTATATATAAAAGACAAATGGAAAAATTGGGATTAAATTTAGAACAATATTCAAAATTGGTTGGTATGCCAATAGAAATAACAAAAAAATTAATTAATGGGAAAGAGGTAGTAGAAAATATGCAAATAAATAATTTTTTAAGAAATAACATTTTTAATAAACATCAAGAAATAGAAAAAGGGGGAGAAATGGAACAAGAAGCAATAAATATAAAAATTGAAGATAGTGATATATTTAGCCACCCTAAAATACAAAACTTAATTGAAAAATATCCTAATAGTGAAGAACTATATTGGTATTTAACAAAATTTAATAAAGAAGAATATTTTGAAAAATATAATGTTGCAGGTTGGCAAGATTTAATGAGAAGATATGATTTTGTATCTAATGCAGGAAGAATAAAAGGGAAAGTTTGTGATAGTACAATACAAAGAGTTATAAAAAGACAATATGATGAAGTTGGGGCAGAAGTTATTTATGAAATAGCACAACAATTATATGATTGTTTTGAAAAAGGAAATATAAAACCTATTTCAAAGGATAATGTATTAATCACTGAAAATGAAAATGAATTAAGAAATTGGTATAAAGAGTTTGATTTCAATAAATTTATAAAAGAACACGATATGACAATAGAGCAATTTGGAAAAAAAGTATATTTAGCCATAAGTACAACATTTGCTTTTATAAAAAAATATGCACAATATAAGCCAAGTTTATCAGTATTACAAAGAGTAAAAAATTATGTTGAAAGTTGTGATACAAATGTAGAACAAAATGCAAATGCAGAACAAATTACAATAGAAGAAACAACTAAAATAAACGATAACACAACTATTATACCTATGGAAACAGGAGTTGGTATAATAGTTAAACCAACTGATGAAAATTCTATGTTAAAAGAACTATTAAAAGAAAGACTAACCGAACAAGAAAAATATCTTATTAGATTGTTTGGAGGTAATATTTAGTGTATCGTAAAATAGATATGTCAGGAAGAATTTGTATTCCTAGTGAAATGAGAGAAAAAATTAATTTAGATGTCAATAGTGAAGTTAAAATTGAATTACTTGATAATGAAATAATAATTACAAATGCTAAAAAAGAAGATACCTTAAATGACTTAAAAGAAAAAATTAAATCACTTTCAAAGAAAAATGCAAAAGATAAAGAATTAATTATTGAAGATATTATGAACACTATTGATACATTAAAATAGCCAAAAATGGCTATTTTTTTATTTTGTTTAATACTTTGTTTTGAATATGCCTCGTATTCTTCAATAAACCTATCAAATTTCGTCGTTTTGGTGTCAGGTAATGTAATTATACCTTTTCGGTCTTTTGTCGCCGTATGGGGCTTAAAAATGCGTAAAAAAATAATTGTGTCAAAAAAAGGTAAAGTGTCTTAAATTGTCTTGTATTTTCCATTTTTTGCCTTTATAATGGATATTGATAGGAGGAAAAATATGACAGAACAAAATATGGAAAAAAAAGAAATGCCTTTGTTGATATTCCAAAAAAAGGCAGATGTTAATACTTCAAGAATTATTATTCCTAAATTTTTTGTAAATAAATATGGTCTATATTATCGTATGGAAGTTTACGAAGATAAAATAGTGTTAATACCAAATAAAAAGGAGATATAAAAAAATGGCTCAAAAAAGGATGTTTGACAAAAGAGTTGTTGATACTGATAAATTCATAGATTTACCAAATTCAACCAAAGCATTATATTTTATGGCTGGTATGAGTGCAGATGACAAAGGTTTTTTTCAACCAAGAAAATTGCAAAAGATTTGTGGCTTTACTGATGACGATTTTAAAATCTTGATTGCTAAAAATTATTTTATAGTTTTTGAAAGTGGTGTTATGGTTGTTACTGATTGGAACAAAAATAATTGGCTAGATAGCAGAAGAATAAGTGAAACAGAGTATGTTGATGAACTTAATTTACTTAAATTAGTCAATGAAAAATATGAGTTTAAAGAGTGTGGCTTAGCAAATGCTAAGCAAATGCTAAGCGAGAATAGTATAGAAGAGAATAGTATAGTATATATATATAATAATTCTGTACCTAAAAAATTTCAAAAACCAACAGTAGAAGAAGTAAAAAAATACTGTGAAGAACGAAAAAATGGTGTTAATGCCGAAAAGTTTGTTGACTACTACGATAGCATTGGTTGGTTGGTTGGAAAGAAACCAATGAAAGATTGGAAAGCCTGTGTTAGAACATGGGAAAAGAAAGAAAAAGAAGTCAAAGTTTCTAAATCTGATATTTCTACCCCTGATTGGTTTAATAAAAAAATTGAAAAAAAACAAGATAATTTAGAAGAATTAGAAGATATTTTAAATGATTTTGGAGGTTAGTTATGAATATTAACTTAATTGCAAAGATAATTATTTTTATCCTAATTTTGCTAATGGTTTTAGCAGTTATGACATAGGAGGGTTAAATGGAAATTAATGAAGAAATTATATTTAATTCATTAAAGGGAATTAATGTGGAAGAAAAATATTTAGATGTGTTAGAAAGAATTTTTTATCTAAAAATGGTTGATAGATGGACAGAAGAAGATAAAAAACTATATGACATATTGTGTAAAATAAAAGAAAAACTTGAAAATGAAATGGAGAAAGAAAATGAATAATAAACAAGACCTAATTGTATTGGAACAATTACCAATAATTAAAACATATTTAGAAAAATTATCTCTTGAAATTAAAGAGAAAGTTGACAAGGCTACAAGTTTAGTTTGTACCCCAGATAATTACAAAGAAATTAAGGAAGTTAGAGCAACTTTAACAAAAGAATTTAATGAACTTGAAACTCAAAGAAAGCAAGTTAAAAATGCTATTATGGAAAAATACAATGCTTTTGAAGAAGTTTATAAAGAAAATGTGGCTAATCTTTATCAAGAAGCAGATAGAGATTTGAAGAAAAAAATAGATGAAAGTATTTATATTCTCGTTAAAGAAAAAGAAGATAAAATTAAACAATTTGCCGAAGAACATATCAAATTTAATCATTTAGAAACTATAATAGAATTTAAAGATATTCCACTTAATATCAATTTAAGTTGTTCTATGAAATCATTAGAAAATGATGTTTTGGCTTTTATCAAAATGGTAAGTGATGATATGGAGTGTATTTCAAGTGATGAATATCGTGATGAAATACTTTATGAATATCAACATAATGGTTTTAAATATACAAATGCCATTATGACAGTTAGAAAAAAACAAGAAGAAATACAAAAAATAAAACAACAACAAGAGAAAATTGAAGAAGTAAAACAAGAAGAAATTAAGGTTGCAGAAGTAGTTGAAGAAGTGGTTGAACTTGCTATGCCAAAAGAAGTTGAGCCAATAGAAACATGGCAATTTACAATTAAGGCTACTAAAACACAAGCCAAAGAAATTAAAGAATTTATTAAATCAAAAGGAGTAGAAATATTATGATTAAAATAAAAGCAAAATATGATAAAGAAACTAATAATTTTAGTGTGAAATCAGATTTCAAAAATACTTTCACATTAGAAAATATTGCTTTAATAGAATTTTTATGTGAAACAATTTTAGAAAATGACAAAGATATGACTATCAAAGAAATTTTTAAGTTAGTTAAAACTATAAGAAATCATAAGGAGGAAATTTAATATGGCTAATGAAATTCAAAAGACAAGTAATGCTAATAAAATGACTTTTAGTGCTTTCATGACAAGTAATGCTATTAGCAACAAAGTAAACCAAATTATTGGAGATGAAAGAACAGGGAAAAGATTTATTGCAAGTATTATAAGTGCAGTTAGTAATAACCCACAATTAAAAGAGTGTGATAATTCAAGTATTTTAAGTGGTGCATTATTAGGAGAAAGTTTAGGGTTAAGTCCAAGTCCACAATTAGGTAATTACTATCTTGTTCCATTTAAAGATAAAAACAAAGGTATGGTAGCAACTTTTCAACTTGGCTTAACAATATAGGTCAAGTAAAACTGTGTGAACTGTATTACTCACAGGTGTACTTTTGATAAAAGTGCTAACGGTGGAAACCTATCAAGTCTTATAACCTAAGTGGAAATTTGATAATTAGGCAATACCGTGCTATAATTTTCTTGGTGAGCAAAATGATAGGAATTTACAAAATAACTAATAAAGTTAATGGAAAATGTTATGTTGGACAAAGCAAAAATATTGAACAAAGATTAAAAGACCACAAATTAGTTTGTAGAGAAAAAAACATTTTATTAAAAAGAGCATTAAATATGTATGGTAAAGAAAATTTTATATATGAAATAATAGAAGTATGTGAATTAAACGAACTTGATGAAAGAGAAATATATTGGATAAGTAAATTAAAACCTGAATATAATTTTACAACAGGTGGAAGTGGTTCTCCTAATCACATTGTCAAACCTGAAACAAAAAAATTGTTGAAACAAAAAGGAAAAGAATATTGGAATAGTTTGAGTGAAGAAAAAAAACAAGAAATAATAAGAAACAATTTAAAAGGCAGACCAATAGGACATGATGTTTCTAGTGAAACACGAGAAAAATTAAGACAATGGAATTTAGGAAAAAAGCAAAGCAAAGAAACCATAGAAAAAAGAAAAAAAACAATGCTGGAAAAGAAAAAAAATGGTTATAAACGAACTAATGAAAATCATAGGAAAAAAGTAATATGTATAGAAACAGGAGAAATATTTAATTCTTTAAAAGAAGCAATAGATAAATATAATTTATCAACATTGTGTGGTCATTTAAAAGGAAGATATGAAACTTGTAAAGGAAAACATTATAAATATTATCAAGAAAATTGTAGTGTAACGACTACTCCTGATGAATGTAAGGAGGTAGGTTAGAAGATGAGTTACTAACCGAAGTGCATGGCAACTTTTTTAAAAAAGTTGAAGATATAGTCTAACCCCTATGAAATGATAAATCTAGGGTACAAGTGATAAAGGATATATACAATTAGCAATTCGTAGTGGACAATACAAAAAGTTAAATGTTCTTGCAATTAAAGAGGGAGAGTTAATTAAATATGATCCACTAGAAGAAGAACTAGAAGTAAAGTTAATTGAAAACGAAACTGAAAGAGAAAAAGCAAAGACTATTGGTTATTATGCTATGTTCGAGTATGTTAATGGCTTCAAAAAAACTATGTATTGGAGTAAAGAAAAAATGGAAGCCCATGCACTTAAATATTCTATGGGTTATCGTGCTAAAAAGGGTTATACATTTTGGGAAAAAGACTTTGATGGTATGGCATACAAAACTATGTTAAGACAATTAATTTCTAAATGGGGAATTATGTCTATTGAAATGCAAAATGCTTATGAGGGAGATATGGCATATATCAAAGATGATGGAACAAAAGAATATGTTGATAACAAGGAAGAAGAAGTATCTTTTGAAGATACAACAGTTATCGAAACAACTGATGTTGAAATCAAAAGTTTAGATGATGTTGAATAATGAATTACAACATAATTGAGAGTGGTAGTAAGGGGAACTGCATAATAGTTGAAGATTTACTTATGCTAGATTGTGGTTGCTCTTACACCAAAATCAAAAAGTATTTAAAAGATGTCAAATTGATTTTTATAAGTCATGTTCACAAAGATCATTTACTACCTGCAACAGTTAAATTGGTTGCTTATAATTTTCCAAATATTAAATTTGTTTGTGGTAGTGAATATGTAGTAACGAGATTAGTTCTTGATTGTAACGTAAGTGAGAAAAATATTTATGTTTTAAAAAAAGATACATGGTTTGATTTAGGACTTTTAAAAGTCAAAATGCAAGAGTTAGTACATGATACCCCTAACTATCTCTTAAAGTTTGAAATCAAGGGCAAAAAAGGTATCTACATTGTTGATACTGAAAATGTTAAAGGAATAAAAGCAAAAGATTATGATTTGTTCTTGATTGAAAGTAATTACAAAGAAGAAATTTTACAAAATCATATTATGAATTGTGAAAATGATGATGAGTTGTTTTACTTAAAAAGAGTTCCAAATACTCATTTATCTTACCAACAGGCAAACAGTTTTCTTATTCAAAACATGGGTAGAAATAGTCAATTTGAGTACATACATAAATCAAGTTATAATTTTGAGGAGGAAAAATGAAAATATTTAAAAATTATAAGAAATTATACGAAATTGAAGTTAGTAATAGAAAATTACTAGAAGATAGAAAAAAAGAACTTTATGATAAAAATATCGAATATCAGATTGAAATACAAGACCAAACTAACGAAATTAGAACATTAAAAGAAGAAGTTGCTAAACTTAAAATCGAGTTAGAAGATTTACAAGGTTTTAAAAAACAAAGTGATGATTGTATCGTTGCTTTAAAGAAAGAAAGAACTAATTTAAAGAGAAAAATAACTAATTTACAAAAAGAGAAACTTGAAAATGTACATTAAAAATTATTGGCAAAAACTAGGAAATTTTAAAAGAATTGATGATGAAATATTTAATGTTGTTTTAGGAGAACGAAGTATTGCTAATATTTGTAAAGTAGGAGATAAAGTTAATGGAGAAGTAGTTACACAAGTTTTACTTGGTATGAATTTTTGCTATTGTGTTTTTACAGAAGATAGGCATTGTTATTATTCATGGAATATCGAAACGATAGAAACTAAAACAAAAAAATATAATATCATAGAAAAATGTAACAAAATTTTGATAGAGGAGGAAAAATGAAAGAAGAAAATTATTATATTAGAAGTAATGGAGAAAAAGTTAAAATAAGTGAAATGAATACTGAACATATTTTAAATGCTTTGGGTAAATCTTATAGAGATATTTTTACTTCACAAAATAAAGATGAATTAAGTGAAAAATTAAAAAGTATTAATAATCTTAAAGAAGAAGTTTATAAAAGAATTAACAAGTTTAATGATGAACTAGGAGAGTAAAATGGAAGAAGAAAAACAATCTAAACACCCTTACAAAATCATGATAGGGGATAAGATAAGAGTTTTTAGAAAAGACTATGCAGGAAGAACTTATTACAATGCTCAAATACAACAAAAAAATTATGATGGTACAATTAACAAATATTATAGACCTCTTAATTTTAAAAAAGGATTTGATGATCTTGCTAATGAAACAGATATAATTATTAAAGATATGTTTGAAAATTTAAGGCCAAACAAAAATGATAGTTATAATCCTATTACTTCATTATTCATTACTGATTATGAAATTGTTGAAAGACAAGAACAAATCCAAAAACAAGCCCTTGAAAATTTTAGAGAAAATCTAAATGAGTTTGAAAATGAGTATGATATTAGTGATGAGGATTTACCTTTTTAATAGGAGGAATATATGGAAATTTTAAAAGAAATATTTATGTGTTTGTTTTGGATAGTAGGTATTTTGTTAGCATTACTTACAATATTTGCAATTATTCAAACTTTTACTGAAAGAATAAGACCTAAAAAAATTAGTAAAAGTGCTAGTAAATATATAGAAGAACTCGAAAAAGAAGATAAATAAAAAAACTTCTTTTTTTTGATATAAAAGTGTTGACATATATGTCAAAATATGGTAATATTAAGTCGTAAAGGAGAGGAATAATGGTTATGCAAGAAATTATTTTAAAACAAAAAAATGAATTAGAGGTTGAAAATTATGTAGATAAGTTTTTAAATTACATTGATGTATCTGACAAAACTGTTGAAACTTATAAAATAGCATTAAGACAATTTTGTAGTTATCTTCATGAAAAAGGTATTAAAAACCCTACAAGAGAGGAAATTATTGAATATAGAGAATATCTAAAAGAACATTTAAAGCCTACGAGTGTAAATGCTTACTTAATCGCAATTAGAAATCTTTATAACTATCTTGAATATGAGGGAATAACTAAAAACATTACTAAAAATATAAAAGGTATTACAATAGGAAATGAACATAAAAAAAATGCTTTAACTGAACAACAATGTAAAGATATTATAAATAATGCTTTAAATGATAGAGAAAAAATAATGTTTTTATTAGGTGTTGTTTGTGGTTT
This sequence comes from Bacilli bacterium, assembly GCA_016297695.1. Lineage (GTDB taxonomy): Bacteria > Bacillota_I > Bacilli_A > RF39 > UBA660 > RUG14121. Next base: position 10,702 of record JAEDGC010000007.1, on the reverse strand, counting down.
AAGAGCAAACGAAATTGTAAATATTGAGATTACAGATTTCCAAAAAAAAGATGACAAAATATGTTTATATGTTTTAGGCAAGGGTAGAGATTATAAACAAGATTATGTAATAATTCCTGATTATTTATTTGACCTTATAAAAAAATATGTAGAACAAAATGAAATTACAAATTATTTATTTGTTTCAAAAAGCAATAATAATCATAATGGAAAATTAACAACTAAAACTATTAGATTTATTATAAAAGAAATGTTTAAAAGAATAGGTTTAGATAGTGAATTATATTCTCAACACTCATGCAGACATACATTTGCAACATCTTCTATTAAAAATGGAATAGATATAAGGGAAGTTTCACAAGCATTAAGACATAAGTCGTTAGCAACAACCACTATCTATTTACATGATTTAGAAAAAATCAATAATAAATGTAGTAATGTGGTTTGTAATATATTATTTGACAAAGGAAATTAGTATGAAAAAAGGAGATAAAATGGAAGAAGAAAAATTAATTAGAATTGAAAGAAAAGACGGAATTGTTTATACAAGAAAACCAAGAAAAAAAGCCGAATATACTAAATGGTTAAATATGAAAGTTAAAGAAGAAACTATTGAAGAATTTAAAAAAATAGCCCAAAATGAGGGTATTAAATACCAAACTTTAATAAGAAGTATATTAGAAGATTTTATAGAAAAATATAAATAGGAGGGTTTATGGAAGATTATAAAGAAAATTTAAAAACTTATATCAAAGAAGATATTATTTATCAAGAATATTTAAAAAATAAAAATAAAAATTTTAGTGATTTTGATAAATTTTGTATTCAACACTGCAAAGATATAGAAGAACTATTAGAAGAAAATGAAAAACTAAAAGCAGAATTAAAACTATATCAAGGAGCATTAAGTAGGGAACATGAAGCAATACATAGAGTAAATGATTTAGAAGAAAGAATAGATAAAGCAATAGATTTAATTGAAACATTTAATTTTACAGGCAAAAGACTACCTTTTGTACAATTTAGAATAAAAATAAAAGAACTATTAAGAGGAGGAATAAATGAGTGATAGAAAGGAATATTTAAAAAAATATCGTTTAGAACATAAAGAAAAATATAAAGAATATCAAAGAAAATATAGGGGAACTCATTTATCTACTTATGAAAAACTACAAAAAGAAAACAAAAAATACAAAGAAGTAATTGATGATGCTATTCAATTTATAAAAGATACCTGCATAGAACAAGTACCAGATATGCCAAAAGGTTGTTATAGAGAAATAGCAAGTATTGGAGATTTATTAGATTTATTAGATATTTTAAAGGAAGTAGAGGAAACCGACACAAATGTCGGTGAGGTGGAATAAATGAATAAAGAAGATTATAACAAGTTTTATATTCAAGGTTCAGACCATTATTTAATACCAAAAGATGTATTTGATGAGTTGTTTGATGAAATGGAAAATTGGAAAGAAGAAGCAAAAGAATTAAAAGAAAAATATCTAAATGCAGTAGCAGATTATGAAACTACTATGTTTGAAAAAGAACAATTAAATAGTTTAGTAAATAGTTGTCAAGAAGAAATAAGACAATTGAAGAAACAAGTTGAAAATTGCTATTGTAATAGAACGGATTGCTCTGGAAGAATAAAAGGCAGTAAAACATACGATAGTTTAGAGCAAAAAATTAAAAATCAACAAAAAGAGTTTATAGAATATATGAATAAAACAATAGAAGGATGTAATAATTACTCAAAATATATAGAAAAGAAAACCAAAGAATTACATGTAAGAAGTTATGGTAAAACATATATAGCAAATGAAATTACGAAAAATGAAGTTGCTAAAAAGATTTTAAAAGAAATTCTATCAAAATATAAAGAAATAATAGGAGTTAAAGATGAAAGATAAATTAGAAGTCGGAATATATGTAAGAACTAAATGGGGTTATATATGCAAAATAATAAACATAAATGATTTTAGAGAGCCAAGTATGAAATATGGAGTTGAAGCAAGTTATTTAAAAGACATTATGTTTATTGGAGATGATGACATATTAAAAACAAGCCATAACATAATAGATTTAATAGAAGTTGGAGATTATGTTAATGGTGAAAAAGTAATAAGAATATATGAAAAAGGCGAGTGTTATGATGGAAGCAATTATGGTCTTATTACGAAAACAATAGAAACTGAAAATGATAATTATGAAACTATACCACATGACCATTTATATGTAGGTTATTCTATTAGATCAATAGTAACAAAGGAGATGTTTTCTAGTATGGAATATAGGTTAGGAGATGATAAATAGTGTATCTAGTAAAAATAACATTTAAAGATAAACCAATATTGGAGTTTACAAGTGATTTAGACTTTCAAAATATAATAGAAATTCTTTATATGAAATATGGAGAAGCAATAGGTTTTGAAATAAATAATTTAGATAAAGTAAAGGAGAAAAAAATAAATGGATAATTTTTATAAACCAAAAATATTAAATTTTTATGTGGATTGGAAAGCAATTAAAGATGCTTGTATGGTAACAGTAGGTAAAGAAGCAGGAAAAGAGCCTAATACCGAATGGAAAAGAAAGTTATTACTATGCCAACATAGTCCAATTAGAAGAAGTTTAATAAGCATTAAGTGGGATAATATACCTTATGCAATAAGTACACATTGACTTGTATTAAGTGTGGCTATATAGGAATATATAGAAGAATAATTCTCGTGAACTTGTAAAAACAAGGTGTCTTCTTTACGTTTTTGTATAAAATGGTATAATAGGAAATGATTATTTTGAAAGAGGGCTAACAGGGAAAACCTAAGTCAAAAGATATGGCAATCCTGTGGGAAGCGAGGTACTTAAATGGAAAGTGAAATAATTAGTTTATATCAAAATGGATATAAAATGAAAGAAATTGCAAAAAAATATAATTGTGAGAGGCATAAAATAAGTAGAATATTAAAGAAAAATAATATTAATACTTCTCGCCACGAAAAATTAAAAGGCAAAGAATTTAAAAATAAATACGGAGATGAATATATTGTTTTGGAAGACTATGTGTGTAACGGGCATGGGAAGTGTTTGATTGAATTTAAAAAAACAAAATATCAAACAATACAATTTTCTTCTAATGTAAAAAGAGGAAATGTTACAGATTATTATAAAAAAACAATATATGGAGTGGCTTGTAAAGGGCATATAGTTTGTCCTAAAAATTCTTTTGAAGAAATATGTTTTCATAGGTGGATTTCTATTTTGCAAAGATGTTATCAACAAAATAGTATTAATTATAATGCTTATGGTAAAAGAGGCGTTAAAATGTCAGAAGAGTGGTTGAATTTTGAAAATTTTTATAACGATATTCAAAAATTAGAGGGGTTTGACAAAGAAAAATTTATCAATCACGAAATAGAATTAGACAAAGATACAGGGAAAAATAAATTTTCAAAAGAATATTCTAAAAAAAATTGTCAATTTATTTCAATAAAACAAAACAGAAAATATCAAAGAAAAAATATCAAACCATTTAAAGCAATTTCACCAAACGGAGATGTTTATATATTTGAAACACAAACAGATTGTGCTAAAAAATTAAATATGATTGCAAGAACAATAGGTAGGTGTTTAAACGGAGAATTAAAACATCATCACAATTATACATTTGAGTATCTTGAACCTCAAACGACTATCCCTTATGGGAGTAGCAAATAAGTGAAATTCTTATTTGCGAAGTGCGAGACATCTAGGACAGATGAAGATATAGTCTAATCCCTTTTAAATATCGGGAAACCGAGGGTATTTATGTTTGCACGTCATCATCAAGGCATGGAAAAGTATATTAAGACTTCAAGAACTGATAGAACAGGTGTAGATAGAAACCAAAGAAGTCAAATGGAAATGGTATCTATGGAAATGGATTTGAATATTCAAGCATTGATAAATGTAGTTAATAAAAGACTTTGTTTTTGTGCAGATGAAACAACTAGAAAATATGCTTGGGGATTATTAGAAGCAATAAAAGAGTATGATGAAGATATTTATTGGGCATTAACCCCACAATGTATTAGAGCAGGATCATGTTGTGAGCCTTTTAGTAATTGTAAGTTTTTTGAAAACTTTGCAAAAGATTTAACAAAAGAACAACTAATTGATTTAAAGCAAAGATATGATGCTTATAACGAATTTAGAGAGGGTAAGGTATTAAAAAAATGACAATAGAACAATTTATTAGTTTATTATTAAGTATTACACTATTTATTGAAACAATAATTGTTAATTCATTAACTAAAAGAGTTAAGAAACTAGAACTTAGAACAAGTTTTTTAACAGATATGTTTAATGTAATATTTAATGATGTTTTAAAAAGAAATAGAGAAGAAAATAAAGAAGAAGAATAAATTTGCTTTTATTCTTTTTTTGTGTTATGATGTTCTTAAAGAAACTAGAACTATCTATTTGATAGTAATATAATATAATTATCTATCGTTACAATAAGAAACTAGAACTAGAAAGAGGTGTCATGTATGGCTTCAACTATTGTAGAAGAAAAAAGAAGTAGGAAATATTATCATAGCAACGAGAAATATAGAAAGAAAAAAATAGCCAAAGAAGTTGCTAAACATAAGAATAATAAGCCAAAATATGCAAAAGAACAAAGAGAATATTATAAAGAAAGCGAGGATTACAGAAAATACAAAAAAAGGTACGCAAGAAAGTATCGAGAAGAACACCCTGAAAAAGCAAAAGCAAAAAAGTATAGATAAAATTGTTATTATGGATTAATCGTATAAACTCCTTTCACATAGAAAAATCATTATAAAAGTAATGATTTTTTCTTTTTTACAAAAAATAATCGTCAAATCATTGAATATTTTTGCCATTTTTGTCATTTTTCTTCAATTTATTAAAAAATAATTGTAATTTTTCATGTTATTCAAAGAAGTTTTTGATTTTTGCTTAAACTTTAAAGAAGTTTTTGAAAAATGCCAAAGAAGTTTTTAAATCTTGCTTATCGAAAATAAACAAGACTTTAAGTTCTGTCAAGGAACATAATATATAGCCCTCCAAATTTAACTAATTATAATTAACTAATTATACCTAAAATCAAATACCCTCTACAAGCCCCAAAAACAAGCCGAATTTAAGCCAAAACATACGAGGTAATACAAACATACTAGGAAGAATAAAAAGCCCTAAAATGGGCTTTAAAATAAGCCCTAAAATGAGTGTTGATAAAAATGTCTGAAAAGTATCCGATTATAAAAGTATTAGATAATCAAATTAATATGCTTATTCAATATGAATTAAAAAAAGAAGATTAAACATCTTCTTTTAAATCTCTAATTCCTCAACTTTTATAGGTGGTAAACCATACCACTCAATACTACTATCTATTGAATAACCAAACGTCAAACCTTTGTTATTGTTATATTCAAATATGATATAACCATAACTACAATTATTTATTTTTGTTAAACTTAACCAATAATAATAATCTTCTTTTCCTTTTAAAATTCCTAACATATTTAATTTTTTTAAGAACTTTTTAAACTTTTTAAAATCTTCTTCATTGTTTATAATAATCGTGTTGTTTGTAGATAAAAACTCAACAAATTTAAAATTATAAGTCTTTTCCATTTTTCCCCCTTAACTAATTAATATTCAATAATTTCATATTGACCTATCCATTGAATAGTAAATTTTCCAAGTTTTTTTAAAGAATTGTAAATATCTTCGTTAGTATAATCTTCTATATTGTTTTTAACAAAATCAACTTGTTTTATTACATCTTCTAGTAAAACTTCTTCTTTAAAATAGATTAAATCATCAAATTCTGTATCTGCTTTATCTCTTAAAATAAAATAATTAATTTTCATTATTCTTCTATTTCCTCCAAAACCTCTTTTTTTATTTTTTTATATAATTTATTGTCTTTTTGTTTTAAATTAGCACTTATATTGTTTGAAATAATTATTTTATCGATTAAATCATAATAATTATTTACTTTTAAATCATATACACAAAATTCAACAAATTCTCCTAAATTTTTCAATAAACTTTCTTCAAATATTTCAGTATATTCCATTTTAAACCCCCTTATTTTACCATATAACCCATTGTTGCATACAATTAGTTGATCCATAAGGTATATTAAATAATTCCATTTTTCTCATTACTTGAAACCCATTTTCTTTTAATTTTTCAATTAATTGTTCGTTATATTTACCATAAACCATAGGACACTTATTTTCTCCATTTGTTGCATATTCTTTTATTCTTTCTTGCATTTCTTCCCATTGTTTATTAAAATCATTGTTTTCATTTCTTGATTTACTTGCTAATTTATTCATTTTATTTGCTAACATTTTATACCTCCTATTTTATTCTATACCCAGCACCTATTAAAAGTGCCTTTACTATCACAAAAAATATTATTACTATTCCTATCATTTTAAACCTCACTTTTTTAAATTATGTAATATTTTTCCTTTATTATCTAAAATTATTTTTTTATTTCCTATAAAAAATATATATTTTTTATTAGTTGTATCAAAAAATAATTCTATATTAAAATCATTGTATAATAATTTCATGAAATTAAACCTCTATTCTTTCCAACAACTATTAATAAGCCCATAAACCTCATTTACACTATATCCAAAATCTTGTTTACAATTTTCAACTTGAATATTATAAATGTCTTTTTCCCTATCTAAAATAAAATCTTTTTCAAGTTGTATTTCAAGTAAACTACCACTACCATAATGCCAATTAAATAAACCTATTTCATTTTCAGTATTTATAGTTATCTTGTCTAAATTGATTAGATCTTCTAAACTCATTTTCTTTAAAACTACTAAACTTGTTAAATATTCATATTGATTATTATTAATTTCTTCTTTTACACTTGTTAAAAACTTACTACCACCTAATTTTTCTATTTTATCAAAATCATAGTTGTATTTATCTTTCATAATTTCATTTTTATTATCTTCTAAAAATTTCAAATTGTTTTCATAATCTTTTTTTGAATAACCTTGTTTTTTTAATAATGTATATAAATTATTATTTTTACAATTTTCTAAATTACTACTATTAGAAAAATCAGTATTTACATCTTGTTTGTTAAAATCAATTATTATATTTACATTGTATTTATCTGTTAAAAATGTATCATAGTTAAAATAAATTAAATTCACTAAAATATCTTGTATTTCAGTATCATGTTGTTCATAGTTGTATTCATTGCAAAAATCACTTGCAATTTCATCAATAGTATCAAATTCCCATTGATAACCAAATTCATTTAACAATTCATAATAAATATCTTGTCTTTCTTCTTTTGTTTTTCCATTTAAAATCTTTTTTATATTTTCTTCTCTTATAAAATCATCATAATCTTGCTTTTCATATTTATATTCATAATAACCATTTTTAGAAACTAGAATATATTGATATTCACTATCTAAAAACTCTCTTATTTTTTCTTCCAAGTTTTCCTCAGTTATTCCAATTTTTTCATTATGTACTTGCAATTTAAAACTTTCTAAACTTGATATAAAACTATCTATTTCTCTTTCTTTTTTTTCTAAATCTTTAATATCATTAAAATAAATATGTAAATCTCTTAATAATTCCCCACTTTTCATTTTTTATTCCTCCTTTAAAATCTCAATTAATTCTTTTTTATAATCAACTAATTCTCCAAAATTAAACACTTTAATTTCTCCATTTTTAATAGTAATTGTTTCTTTTTTATTGTTTATTTCACATAAAATATTTACATCTTCTCCACTAACATTTTTAAAATACAAATAATCACTAAACCAATTATCAATATAATTATCTTGTAAATTTATTGTATTTTCCTTTATTTCTTCATAACTTATTAAATAATAATCACTATATTGTCTATTTTTATATTGAAAAAACATACTATCAAAATAATCAACAAACTTTCTAAATTCTTCAAAATTTTCAACTTTTTCTAAATTAGATATAACTAATTTTCCATACCAAGAGATATACATATCTCCGTTAAATTCACAAGTTATATTCATTACATTTTTTTTACTAAATTTATCTTTATTAATTAAAATCATTTTCCCCCTAGTCATTTTTATTTACCTCACTTTCTTCAATATCTTCAATATATGTTTCTAAATTATCAGCAATATAATCTAAAACATCTCTTAATATTTCTTTGCTATTTTTTTCTAAATCAATTTCCCTTAACATATCTATTAATGTTATAAATAAATCTTTTCTACTCATTTTAAACCTCTTAATTTTTCATATAATTCAAAATATGTTAAAGTCCATAAATTACCTTTTTTATCTTCAAAACCAAATTTTTGTTCGTTTGCAAATATAAAAGTATAATTCATTTTTTCACAATATTTTTTAGCAATTTCTTTTAATTCAGTTTTTATTTTTTCTTTATTCATTTTTTAAACCTCCAATTCTTCCAATTTATAAATATGCTTAATTTTTAGTCCATTTTTATTAAAATTCTTTTTTAAGTCTTTTATTTTTTCTAAATTTTCTAAATAATGATATGTGTATTTATCTAAAAATTTATTATATACAACTATTAAATAATTTCTTTCCATTTTAAACCTCCTTATAAGAAACTAGAACTTTTTAATTTTCTTCTTGAATTGATTTTAATAAATCTTCAAAATTAGTAAATTCATTATAAAATTGCATATTGTTTTCTATTTCTTCAATTTCATAATTTTTAAAATTTTCCAATTCATCATAATATACATAACTTTCATATACAAAATAATTTTCAATAAATGTTCCTTTTATATTGTCTTTTATTGCTACAAATTTTCTTTCTATGTCTTTTCTATCAATTATTATTATGTTGTTTTCTAATATTTTTATTTCCATTTTAACCTCCTTTTTTATAAGAAACTAGAACTATTTTACATAAATAACTAAAAGTCTTTTGTTATCATAATATTGAGTAGTTATATTATCAATTTTATAATTATTAAATTTATCATTATATATCAAATCATTTTTTGTATAAAAACCATAACTTGCATAACTTTGTTTATCTATAAATTCAATATATAATTTTACATCACTTATTTTCTTTAATAAATCTTTTACTTTCATTTTAAACCCTCACTTTCTTTATAATAATTATCAATTATTTTTTTACTATTTTTTAAAGTATTTCCAAAATCGTAAATATCATGATTAATTGTAATTAAATAATTGCAATTATAACATTGTTTTAAATAATTATTTAATTTTGTTATTACAAAATCTTTATAATAATATTTTTTCATATTTCCCCCTTAAAAAGTTTTTAAATCTTGCAAGAAGATTTTATTTTTTGCTTTTTTTGATAAGGACAAGGGGCTTATTTAAAAGCCCTAGTCCAGTCGTTTCTTAAAGTCCACGACTTACCACGTGTCGTGTTATAAATACCTTTTAAATCATTGATATAATACCAATTAACATAATTAAAGGTATTATCACGATATAAGTCTTTTAGTATTAAGTCTTTTTCTTCATGTGTTTTACATAAAATTAACTGTAAATGCTTTTTGTTTTCACTTAAACCCCAACCACTTAAAAACTTATCTTGTGCCTTGATTACAAATTTATAACCCAGATCGTTAGCAAGTTTTAAATTTTTTGTTAAATCTTCGTTAGTTAAAATTAAATCACTCATTTTAAACCTCCTTATTTTTATAACAAAGAGGGCTTTTTTTAGCCCTTAAAAGTTATATAATACTTGCCATATTGTAAACTTTTATTTTTTCTTATATCATTTTTTTTAATAAAATCGTATAAGTCATAGCAAGTAAACTCATTCAAAAATTGGTGTAAATATTTGCTAGTTGTCATTGAATAGTCAAAGTTATTATATAATGTTATTTTATAATCATTTTCAATTTTACATATCAGACTTTCATAACTCTGAAAATAAATAACATTATTATCAAAGTCATGTAAAATGAATTGATTTTCCTTTAATTGGCTTATCTTAAAATTATTCATTTTAAACCTCCTTATTAATAAAATTTTCAAAGACCAAATAAATGTGTATTTCCTAAGTTGACAATATAATTGTATCACTTTTTTATCTAATTGTCAACATTTTTATATTAAAAAAACTAATTAAAAATAATTAGTCTTTATTAGTAAAATTTTAAACATTTTACATCATAACTATAATAGTTAATTTTCCCGTTTGTTTCTGTAATTTTAGTTAAAATGTAAAATAAATCGTAATTATCAAAACTTTTTTGGAATTTTATTTCACAAATCAATTCATTTTCTAAATCAATTTCATTTTCCAAAAAATCATTGATATTTTTATATATCATTTTAAACCTCCTTATTAATAAATTTCAACTTAAATATAGTTATCTTCATCGTTCATATAATCTGCGTTATCGATGTTAGATATAACGTCTTGATACTTGTTACAATTACACCACTCAAATATGCTACGATTTATTAAAGATAAAATCACTTTTTTTAAATCATTTTTACTTATTTTATTATAATTATTAAGTATGTATTTTTTAATATCTTCTTTTTCATTTAATAAAAAGTAATTATCTAATAATTCAAGTAGTTTTTTATCTCTCATTTTAAACCTCCTTTAAATTTACGATATTATTGTATCATATTATTATGTAATTGTCAATATTATTATATAGTCTTA
>JAEDGC010000108.1 GCA_016297695.1 Bacilli bacterium | reverse complement strand
AAATCAAAAAGCATATTATTTGCATTTCACAATGGATGATAATCCTTCATTAAGCGAAAAGATTAAAGCAAGATATCGTTCATTGTATAGTGGTGTTTTCTACAAGAGATATATTGAAGGTAAATGGATAGCAGCCGAAGGAGTTATATATGAATTATTTGTTAATAATGAAAACGATTATATTATTGATAGTATACCTGAAGATGAACAAATTATAAGTTTAAACACAGGAGTTGACTTTGGTGGTAGTAAATCATCTACAGCATTTGTTACTATTGGCATAGGAAAGAATTACAAGAACTTCTACATACTTGAAAGCAAAAAAATAGATAGTAATATATTAAACACTGACACATTGAAAAGTGAGTTTGCAAAGTATATTAAAAGTGTAACACTAAAGTATAGAAGTATCGTTCATAATGTATTTTGTGATAGTGCAGAACCGTTGCATATACGAGATTTGCAAAACACACAAATTGAACAGAAGTTAGAATGTAGAGTAGGTAAAGCAATCAAAGAAGAAATCATATACAGAATTGAAGCATTTAACACTTTATTTTCACAAAAACGCATACATATATTAAACCACAACAAAGATGTGATACAATCATTTAAAGATGCTGTATGGGATGAAAAACACTCAACAACACAAAAAGATGTAAGATTAGATGATGGCAGTTATTGTGTTGACTTGCTAGATGCTAGTGAATACGCAATAGAAAGATATATTAAAACAATTTACCAAACAGGAGGAATGAGTTAATGGCAACAATATTAACAGCTGAAAGTTATATTAACAACGAATTACAACGATACAATAAACAAGGCTATGTAGAACAAGTACCACCTTTGGTTAAAACTTGTTATGCATGGTATAGAGGGTTCGTTGATTCTTTTCATAAATACTATATTAAGACAGGGACAACAACATTTACCAATTTAGAAAAACTACCTTTGTATATGGCAAAGAAAACAGGTGAAGATTGGGCAAATCATTTAATAAACGAAAAATGTGATATAATCATACCGCAAAAAGAATTGTTGGACGATATATTAGATAAGACTAAATCGTGGACAAAACTAAATCGTGGTATAGAACAATCATTCTGCTTAGGATATGGGTTTATGGTGCAAGGCGTTAAGAATTTAGAAATCGATGAAGAAGGCACTATTGTTGGTAATAAAGATGCATACATTACAAACGATTATGTTCCAGCAATTATGTGTAGACCGTTAACTTATGTGGACAGAGAAGTAGAAGACATAGCGTTTGTATTTGAAAACACAAAATATATTAATGTTATTTTGCATATTAGAGACACAAGAAAAACAATTAAAATTGATGATAAAACAGAAATAAACAACGAAAACTATAACAACTATGATATTGTTAATATTAAAGTTAGAAACAGCGGAGACTTTGGCATTGAAGAAAGATTTACATTCCATACTAAATCACCTATTAAATTATTTCAACCAATTCAACCTAATATTTGCAACAATGCAGATTTAGATAATCCATTAAGTGTTTCTGTATATGCTAACGCTATTTCAACATTAATGGCTATAGATAACGCTTATGATAGTTTGAATAATGAAATACAATTAGGTAGAAAAAGAGTTGTTGCTGATGTTGACCAATACACAGAAGTAGACGAAAACGGCAACAAAGTTAATACATTTGACCCTAACGATGCTTTGATTTATTCAATACCAGCAAGAGATACTAAAGTTGGCGAAGGGCAAAAACAATTATTAGAAGATATCAGTGGACAGTTAAGAATTAACGATATTGTAGCAGCATTAAATCAACAATTAAGTATTTATTCTAGTAAAGTCGGTTTAGGTGAAAACTATTATAGATTTAGCGATATGCAAAAAGGTGTTGTTACCGCTACACAAGTAATTAGTGAAAACTCAACTTTATATAAGACTATGAGAAAGCACGAAATACTACTTGAACAATCATTAAAAGATATGGTTTTAAGTTTAGTATATTTAAACAACACTTTTACATCTAATCCAACTATTAACATTAATGGATACAGAGATATTGCAATACAATTTGATGATTCAATTATCGAAGATACAAATGCACAAAAAACAAGCGATAGACAAGATGTAGCAAACGGCGTTATGTCAAAGGTTGAATATCGTATGAAGTATTTCGGAGAAGATGAAAAAACAGCTATTAAAAACTTATTGAAATTTGATGTAGATATTATCACTAAAAAAGCTGAACAATTATCAACATTGTTAAATGATGGATATATTACACCAACCGCATTTGTTAAATTGGTATACGGAGATTATGCTAGTTTTATTCCTGATTATAATGAAGATGAATTAATTGCTAAAGTTGAAGATAGTGTTGTTAACAATAAACCAATCCCAAGTCCGTTTGATGAAATGAATTTAGATGATGAAGAATAATGAACAGAGATAATATAGACGCAATTGCGGAAGCATTAGGCGAATATTATAGTGAGTTTCAAAACACTATTGAACAATACGCTATCTATCAATTATCGCAAAAATTGGATGAGCCAACGAATTGGAAAAAATATCAATTATCACAATTAAAAGATTTTCAAAACGCAATAGATGTATTAGTTGAACAATTTAAAAAGAAAATTAAAGCACCTATTGAAAGAGCTTTTAAAGAGGTATACAAAGATGCAAAAGAAGAAGTTAAAGATACACGCGAAGATGTTAAAGAAGCAAAAGAAACATCTTCTAATACAGGCATGTTGTTATTACCAATAAACGTTGAAAAAAGTATAAAAAAATATACTAAAGAAGTAAATGGTAGTATTGATGTCTTAAAGAAAAACGTTGTACGTGAATATAAAGCAACTATTAACGCTATTGGTAAAGTTAAATTATATAGTGGTAGTTTTCTTTATACTCAAGTGGAAAATGCTATGAAAAAAGGCATTAAAGATATGACTGTCACTTATAGAGACGGAAGAAAAATATCATTTAAGGCATATCAAGAAATGAATGTTAGAACTACTATGCATCAAGAAGCTTTAGATTATCAATTTGAAAGTGCAAGAGAATTCGGCGTTGTTTTCTATTTATGTAGTAGTCATAGTGACTGTGCAAACGACCATGCAGAGTATCAAGGGAAATTGTATTATGACGAAGATTGGAAAAGAATTGCACCAAAAGAACAACATAATGCAATATCACAATTTATCAATTCGCAAAAGTTGTTAAGCGTACAAAAAGTCAGAGATGGTAAACCTTATTTAACTACTAGACCTAATTGTAGACATAAATTTAAACCGTTAACATTAAATCAAGTATTAAATAATAGTGTTAATGATTTACTAAAAGAACACAAATTAATTAAAGGCAAGTATGATAGTCAAAATTATAAAAATTTACAATATCAGCGAAAAATGGAGCGACAAATCAGAAGTGCCAAACAAGAAGT
>JAEDGC010000107.1 GCA_016297695.1 Bacilli bacterium | reverse complement strand
TGAAAACTTTATATCATCACCTGAGATGTCCAAGCCTGTCGTAGAGCGCATTATGCATCGTAAATCAAAGGATAAAACTTCAAATCAAACAGAACTATTTTAAAATTTTAAATTATGGAAAACATTAAAGACGATTACTTTCAAATGTATGAATTGTATAATGTACTCAATGACTATATAATACCACATATAAACAACAATACAAAATTAAAATACGATATATTTCAGATTAGTACTGTGTTTGATTTTGGAAAAACACTTATTGATAAAATTAAAAAAGATGCTGTATCTGTCTATAAAAATCTTCCTAAAAATACAAAGACTAGTCTTAAATATAAAGATGAAAAAACTTTGTCTATATTAAACAACTACTCCCATAATCACATTATTACTAGTATTGAATATGATATTGAATTTCTTCACTATGCTGGATTAGTGAATAAATGCCTTTTAAATACTAATTTTATATTTGGTGATGGACTGAAAATGACAGTAATAAAATACGATTTATTCCCTAAAGCTTATAAGAAACTGAATGATGCTCTATTTTACCATATAAATGGTACACAATACTTATCTATAAATGAATTAAGTACCATTATATCAGTAATACAATATATTTTTATGACTCTTAAGACAAAGGCATTTGATGCTTGTCAATACTCTAATGATATACAAAAGCATAAGGAAATTGAAGATTACTTTAATGCACCTATTTCAAATAAAGATTGCTTTGTATTAGAATCAGATATTATTATTTTTAATGAGCATCTTGAATGGAAAAAGAAAAGAGTTAAATATCTCAAAAAAAAGTTTCCTGAAAAACAAGCAAGATGTCCACACGATGAAGAATATTTCGTTAAACGTAATATGATGTACAACGAAGATTACTAAAACAAACTATTCTACTTTATGTCCGAGATTAACCAAACCTACTACATGATGACTAAAGCCTGCGAACTCCTCCAGGACAACTTAATTTCCCATATAGAAAATATCAAGCCACTATCTAAAAATGAAATAGAGAGCATTCTAACATTAGTCCGCTCTTCCCTGGATATCCTTGAACAAAAAGCATATGAAGCTTACGACAAACTTCCTGAGATGACAAAGCATGTCTTAGAAGAGAAAGACTACCGTCGAACGATGCTAGCAAACGAAACAAAATGTTGGGAAAAGTCGAATCACAAGTTGGTAAAAACGGAGGATGATTACAAAACTCATATTGAGTGGAAAGCTAAGAGAGTAAAAAGATTGCAGGAACTTTATCCTAATACTGGTCCGTATCCACATAATGAAGAGTGGTTTGTGAAGAATAATTTGATGTATGATGAAGACATTATATAGATAGTGTGCCAGGTCCTCCAGGAGTGCACCACATGACATCTAGAGGATTAGCGCAAAGCGGGTTAATAGTTTATATGGCTAGATAAAATATCATCATAGGGTGCATAGGGGTGCATCGATAAATACTAAAATTAAATTTAATTATGGCATCAAAAAAGACAAATATACAATCTCCTGAGAATTATGATAGATTTATAGACGATAAAGAAAGAAGAAATAAAGGCCAATTCTATACTCCTAAACTCTTTGCTGACTATGCTCATAAAATTATTTCAGATACTTTAGGTAATAATTGGAAAGATGAGTACGTTGTGTGGGATAATTGCTGTGGTACAAAGAATTTAACTCGAGACTATAAATTTAAAGAGCTTTATTGTAGTACGTTAGACAAGGAAGAATTGGAAATATCTGCACATATTAATCCTGAAGCTGTAAGTTTTCAATTTGACTTTTTAAATGAGCCAATTGCAGGAAGAGAATCTTTAACTGGAGTGTATGATGATAAGTTGCCTAAAGGGTTGAAGGATGCATTATTGGAAAATAAACCTATTGTATTCTTTATAAATCCACCGTATGGTGCACCAGGACGTAATGATGACACAATCAAAAGCTTTGGCGGTATTACATCTGGTGCGTGTAATACAGTCATTAATAGCGAAATGAAATCAAAAAAATTTGGTAGAGCTTCAACTAATTTATATGCACAATTTGTATATAGATTAATTATGATTAAACAAAAATATAATTTATCTAATTGTTATATTGCATTTTTTTCTCCTACTTTATTTTTAACTGGCCCGTCATTTTATAGTTTTAGAAATGAACTATTTAATAATTTTGTATTTATAGATGGCATACAATTTAAAGCAAGTCATTTTGCAGATGTTTCTTCAACTTGGGGAATTTCATTTAGTTTATGGAAGGCTGAAAAACAAATATATAAAAATAATTTTATGTATAAAATAGTTGATGTCGTTGATAATGATATTAAGACTATTGGCAAAAAAATTTTATATAATACTGATAATTGTATTTCAGGCAGTGATTGGGTAAAACCAATGAACACTAAAAATAAAATAGAAGTTCCATTATTAAGAAATGCAATAACAGTTTCAGGTGAAGGTAAAATAGATAACAATTTTATTGGATTCTTTTTAAATCATGGTAATAATATTGACCATAGCACATCATTCGTTGGGTTGTTTAGCACAGGATTTTCAGGTGGACACGGAGTTAAGGTATGTAAAGAAAATTTTGAAAAATCTTGTAGTTTATTTTCAGCTCGTAAACTTATTGAGAAGAATTGGATAAATTCAAAAGATGAGTATCTTGCACCAAATGAGTCTCATCCAAAGTTTCAAGAATTTACCAATGATTCTATAATATATAGTATATTCCATACATCATCAAACCAATCATCTCTACGTCAAATCAAGTATAACGACAAACTATGGAACATTAAAAACGAATTCTTCTGGATGAGCAAATCAGAAATAGAATCACTAGCACTCAAATACAATAATGATGAATGCTTTAATGATGCTCACACATCTTCAGAAAGATTCGTCTACACTAAGCTTCAAGATATTTCATTATCACCAGAAGCTCAAGCTGTACTTGACAAAGCAAACGATATCGTAAGAAAAACTTTTAAATATCGCGAGCAATTTAACAAAGAGCACCCAGAATATCAAATTATGAATTTTGATTGCGGCTTTTATCAAATCAAAGCGCTATGCAGGGAGTATATGCCAGAGCTGTTAAAAGAATTTAAGGAAGTTTACAAAGTTTTGGCAGATAAAATGAGACCTATGGTTTATGAGCTAGGTTTTTTAAAATAATAAAAAGTACCAGAATCACAAAACTTTCTCTAAAAACGAAGATATATATTATAGATACTTAATTTACTGATAAGCTTTTTATTTTTGCGAGTTTATTTTTCTTTGTAGCTTATCAAACTAAATTAATTTTCTTATCCATAAATTTTCATGACGTATTTTTCCCCTGTTAGGTTTTGTATGATTTTTCCTAGCAGGGGTTTTCTTTTTGTTTCCTTTACACTACTTTTACACAAATATATAAAATATAAAAGAAATTTAAGTTAATTATAATGGCTAAAAATCTAAAACAAATAAATTATGATGTAACTTTGTTAAAATTTGGTCAAGTATCACCTGACATAAAAGTTTCAACACCATCATGGGAGGAAGGTACCGTTCGTAATGATAATTCTTATGTCCCATTTGGTCCAACAA
>JAEDGC010000106.1 GCA_016297695.1 Bacilli bacterium | reverse complement strand
TTAAATAAAGCTAAATCTGTTAAGAAACAAATTAATAGCAAAGCAATAATTATTTCTGCAGATACTATTATATATTGTAATAATAAAATATATGAGAAACCAAAAAGTAAAGAAGAAGCATACTTAAATTTAAAAGAATTGTCAAATAATAAGTGTACAGCATATACGGGAATAACATTAATTGATTTATATAAAGAAAAAATTATATGTTCAAGCTCTAAAACAGATGTATATTTTAATGAAATAACAGCTGAAGAAATAGAATGGTATGTAAATAATGAAGAAAAAATTTTAAAATGTTGTGGATTTGTTCCGTTAGGTAAAGCATCTTTATTTATAGACAAAATTGAAGGTGATTATAATACTTTATTAGGTATTTCTCCAAGTATAGTATATAATAAGTTAAAAGAATTAGGATATAGTGTAACTGATTTTAACTTTGAAAAAAGGAAGTGATAAAATGATAATCAATTATTCAGATCAAGAAGTTATAAAGAATAAAAAATCTATATTTATAGCAGGCCCAACTCCAAGAGATGGAAATGTAGAATCATGGAGAACTATTGCTTGTAAAAAATTAAATGAATTAGGTTTTGATGGTGTTGTTTATGTTCCTGAATATTCAACTTGGAAGCCTAAAGCAGATTATGTTGACCAAGCAATGTGGGAAAGAGAAGCATTAACGGAAGCAACAGTTATTATGTTTTGGATTCCTAGAAGTTTACCTGATATGCCTGCATTTACTACAAATGTAGAATTTGAATATTGGTTACATTCTGGTGAAATAATATATGGTCGTCCTGATGATGCATCAAAAATAAAATATTTGGATTGGTTATATAAAGAAGATTATAATAAAAATCCAATTAATAATTTAGATGAATTATTAAAAGAATCAATAATATTAGCAAATAATTTATATGATGAAAAAACTTCTGAAATATTACCATTAGATAAAAGAAAAATATTAGAAAGAAAGTGATTTTATGAATATATATTTAACATCATATGGATTGGATACTAGATATAAAAATTATATGGATAGTTATGAAGATATAATAAATGTTCTTAGAAATAAAAATGTTGCAATAATTCCAAACGCAAAATTAATATCACAAGATAGAACTAATTCTAGTATTGCACAAGAAGAATTAATTAAAAATGATATTAAATGTAAGATAATAGATTTAGATAAAGATAATTTAAATATTGAAAAGTATGATGCATTATATTTAAGTGGAGGAGAGCCTAGAAATTTAATGGATTCTATAATTAATTCAAATAATTATAAAGTTATAAAGAAATTTATAGATGATGGTGGTATAGTAATCGGACAATCTGCTGGTGCTATGATATTTAATAAAGAATATTTAGATACAACAACAAGAAATTTAGTAATTATGTATAATGGTTTTGATTATTATAATAAGATTATTGTTCCACATTATAATAATTTATCAAGTGAATTATTAGATAAAATTCCTGATAATATTTTGAAAATTAATGATAATGATAAATTATATAAATTAGATGTGTAAAGTAAGTGATTAAAATGAATGAAAATAAAAATAATTAGTTTATTATCAGAATATGATATTAAAATTTTAGAAAATGGCAATATTTATTATCAAGACTTAATAAGACTATTAACTCCTTTAGTAGAAAATCTAATAGAATTAAAAGAAAAAGTTGAAAGTGCGAACAGTTTAGAAACATATTTAAGCTTTAAAATATCAAAACATTCATTATATAAAGATGGATTTACTGAAGACGATATTTATCCTAAACGTGCACTACAAGTTAAAGCATATGAATTTGACACTAAAGGATATATTCGTTTGTCACATAAACAAAGAGAAGTTCTTCAGAAATAAAATTTAGATAACTTTTCTGCTTGGTTAAATATAGTTGATAGTGCAACAAAAAAAGATGAAGAAACTGAATTAGAAGAACAACAAAAGAAATTAATTAAAGAAAAAGAGTAAATATTAACATAATAGATAGATTGGTACAAAATCTATCTTTTTATGTTATAATATTAATATTGAAAAAAGGAGTTGATCTAAATGAACGAAAATAAAACTAACATAAACTGGTATATATTGACTTA
Source organism: Bacilli bacterium (assembly GCA_016297695.1). Lineage (GTDB taxonomy): Bacteria > Bacillota_I > Bacilli_A > RF39 > UBA660 > RUG14121. The sequence continues at coordinate 1,502 of JAEDGC010000106.1, read as the reverse complement.
TGGAAAACTCCTTTCAAAGGTTTATAAATAAAGGTTTTAAATTGTATTTCTTTTTACATTTTATCGCTAAAAAATGATTAAAAATACAAAATAGCAAGGGTAATTACGACTTATGGAAAACTAATATTTCAGACAAAGGAGAGGATAAAATTGGCAAAAGATTTAATAATAAGAAGTAGCAGTGCAGAATTTTTAGTCTTTGAAAGACAAAAAGGAGAAAAAGGAATAGAAGTAAGATTTGAAGATGGTGATTTATGGTTAACTCAAAAAGCAATTGCTGATTTGTTTAACACTAGTAAACAAGATGTAAGTTATCATTTGAAAAATATATTTAATACACTCGAATTAGAGGAAAATTCAGTTGTCAAAAAATATTTGACAACTGCTAGTGATAATAAAAAGTATAATACAAATTATTATAATCTTGATGCAGTTATTTCTATTGGATTTAGAGTGAATTCAGATAGAGCAATTCAATTTAGAAGGTGGAGTATAAATGTTCTTAAAGAATTTGCTAAAAAAGGATATATAATTGATAAAAAGAGAATGGAAAACGGAATTTTCTTTGATGAAGATTATTTTGAATCCTTACTTGCTGAAATAAGAGAAATAAGATTATCCGAAAGAAGATTTTATCAAAAAATTACTGATATATATGCTACTAGTATTGATTATGATAGAAAATCACCAATTACAATAAAATTTTTTAAACAGGTGCAAAATAAAATGCATTATGCTATTTCTCATAATACTGCAGCAGAAATAATATATAATCGAGCAGATTCAGAAAAAGATTATATGGGATTAACTTCTTGGAAAAATTCTCCAAATGGGAAAATTCTGGAAACGGATGTAGTAATTGCGAAAAACTATTTATCAAAAGAGGAAATTGAGGGATTAGAATTAATTGTTTCATCATTTTTAGATTTAGCTGAATCAAGAGCTAGAAGAAATATTCCAATGACAATGGAAGATTGGAGTAGTTTGTTAGATAAGTATTTATTACTTGATAACAGAGATATATTAAAAGATGCAGGCAAGATATCACACGAAATTGCATGTGATAAAGCATTAACAGAATTTGAAAAATTTAGATTAAAACAGGATAAATTATATAAATCTGATTTTGATTTATTATTAGAGGAAAGCATTAATACCAAAGGAGATAATTAAATGGTACAAATATTTAATAAATTGGTAAGGGATAATATACCAAATATAATTGAAAGTAATGGTGAAAAAGCAATTACACGAATTCTAGGTGATGAAGAATATAGAGTTGAATTATATAAAAAATTATTAGAAGAATCACAAGAAGTCATAAATTCTCAAGATACTGAAGATACATTAGAAGAACTTGCTGATGTATTGGAAGTCTTAAAATCCATTGCTGAATTAGAAAATAAAAATTTAGATTATATAATAGAAATAGCAAATCAAAAGAGATTAAAACGTGGAGGATTTTCAAAAAAAATCTTTTTAGAAAAAACAAATAAGTGATA
>JAEDGC010000038.1 GCA_016297695.1 Bacilli bacterium | reverse complement strand
ATAAACATATCTTCTATAAAGTTATTTGTTATTAAAATCATATTGTGTTTATTAATGTGTTTAATTGCTTATAATTATGTGAATATAAAATATACTATTAACAATATGACATATGTCTACATGGTATCAACAATATTTGGAGGCATTTTATATTTTATTAAAGAAAATATAAATAATAATTATATTTATACTGTGTTAATCATAATATTGACTCCATTAGTAGCAATCAAATTAGTTAAACAATTTAATAAAATCAAATCTAATTATAAATATTATTATTTAATAAAAATAAATTTTAAAAATAATAAAACAATCGAGTTAAATTCTTTTTTGGATACAGGAAATAAATTAAAAGATCCTTATACTAATAAAGGAATAATTTTAGTAAATATAAATAAAATTAATAAATTAGTAAAAATTAGAAGTCCAATTTATGTACCTTTTAGTACTTTAAATAATACAGGAATATTAAAATGTATTAAGCCTAAAAGTATTGAAATAGATGGTAAAGTCTTTGAAAATTATTTAATTGGATTAAGTGAAAAACAATTTAATATCGATGGTATAGATTGTATATTAAATTATAAATTATTGGAGGATCTAAATGTTTAAAAAAATAATAGAATATTTAAAGAAGAAATATAATGAATGCTTTTTTGTGGGAAGTACGGATAAATTACCACCACCATTATCAAAAGAAGAAGAATTAAATTATGTTATAAAAGCTAAAAAAGGTGATGAAAATGCTCGTAATATATTAATTGAACATAATTTAAGATTGGTTGTATTTTTAGCTAAAAAATACGAAAATACAGGATATGATTTAGATGATTTAGTAAGTATTGGTTCAATTGGGTTAATTAAAGGAATCAATACCTATAAACCAGATAAGAATATAAAACTGGCAACATATGCATCAAGATGTATAGCAAATGAAATCTTAATGTTTTTAAGAAAAAATAAAAAAAGAAAAACAGAAATAAGTTTTGAGGATGCCCTAAATTATGATAATGAAGGTAACGAGTTACATTTAGAAGATATTTTAGGTACTGAGGATGATTTAGTAAGTAAAGAATATGAACAGAAGGTAGATAAAATTTTATTACAAAAAGAAATTAATAAATTAAAGCCTCGAGATAAACAAATTATGATAATGAGATATGGTTTAAATAATACAAAAGAATATACGCAAAAGGAAGTTGCAACAATTTTAGGAATAAGTCAATCTTATATTTCTAGAATAGAAAAAAAAGTAATAAAGAATTTGAAAAATATTATGAAAGTGTGATTAGATGAAATTAGATAATTATTTTAATGATTTATTAGAAAAAATGACAGAAATAAATTTAAAACTTGCAAAAGAAAATATTTTAAGTGGGATAAAAACAAAATAGTGCCTATTGACAAAATAGGTGCTTTTTTACTATAATTAATGCATATAAGAAGGTGAATAAAATGTATAGCGATAAGATTTTTTTAACACCAAATGAAATATTGGAAAAAGAGTTTAAGGTAGATGCTAGAGGTTATAGACCTCAAGAAGTAGATAAATATTTAGATATGGTTATAAGAGATTATACTGAATTTAATTCTATTATAAGAAAACAAGAAAAAGAAATTAAACTTTTGACTGAAGATAATTCAAAGTTAAAAAATGAATTACGTCGTCTTCATATGACTATTGAAGCTGCAGAAGATGGAAATACTCAAACTCGCAGTGTAAATAATATTGATCTTCTTAAAAGAATTAGTCAATTAGAAAAAATTGTTTATGGTAAAGATGAATAATATCTGGGCAAATGCTGCATAAATTATATGTAGAGGAAAGTCCATGCTCGCACAGTCTGCGATGACTGTAGTGTTCATGCTTAGGGAAAAAATAACCTAAGGTAGCTTATGCTAACGGCTCCAAAATAACCTTAAATGGTTAGATTAGGTATAAAAGTGCCAAAGAGACGAGATATCTTGGAAACGAGATAGGTGGAACGTGGTAAACCCCATGAGCGAGAAACCCAAATTTTGGTAGGGGAGTTTTACTAGGGAATTAAACCGAAGTAAGAATCATTTTGATAGATAAATATTTGCCACCCTTTTTAAGGGTACAGAACATGGCTTATAAGATATTATTTTATTTTAATAAAGGAGTGAAAAAACTTGGATGAGATTGGTAGCACGTTAAAGTCTACAAGAGAATCATCAGGGGTAAGTTTAGAAGAAGCAAGTAAAGATGTTAATATAAAAGTAGAAATATTACAAAATATTGAAGATGGGAAGATCGGCTGTTTTAAAGATATTTATGTACTTAAAGATTACATTAGAAACTATGCTAAATATCTGGGATTAGATCCAGATAAATTGATTGATGAATTTAATGATTATATGTTTGAATATACTTCAAAAATACCTGTTAAAAAAATTGAACAATTAATAAAAGAAAAAGAAAAAGAAGAAATTAAAGAAGAAAAAGTAATTTCACCATATACAATGACAGTAAAAAAACATAAAAATAGAATTTATATGGTCGCTTATTTAATTGTTATAATGTTAATTATTTGTGTAGTTGTTTGGTCTGTAAAACAGCTTACAATAAATACAATTAGTTCAAATGAAATTAGTTATGTAGAGGAGTAATAAATTATGAATTTACCAAATAAAATAACAGTTACAAGAATAATATTATCTATTATATTATTAGTATTCTTAATGATTCCTTGGGATCAATTAGGATTTTCTTTTCCAATTTTTACAGTTGCTGGTAAAATTATTGTAGATATTAAATATATTATTGCTGGAGTTGTATTCATGATAGCTTCAATTACTGATTTTTTAGATGGCAATATTGCTAGAAAAAGAAATCTTGTAACTGATTTTGGCAAAGTTATGGATGCGATAGCTGATAAATTATTAGTTAATGGATTATTAATTATTTTAGCTTATGAAGGATTTATTTCCGTAGCTATTCCAGTAATTATAATAACAAGAGATACTTTTGTTGATTCAATTAAGATGGCTTCTGGAAATAAGGGAAAAGTAGTAGCAGCATCTATAGCTGGTAAAGCTAAGACTGTTTGTATGATGATTGGTGTTACATTATTATTATTCTATAATTTACCATTTGAAATATTTGGATTTAGATTAGATTTAATATTAATCTACTTAGCTACAGTTTTATCTGTACTATCTGGTTGTCAATATTATTACAACGCAAAAGATTTAATTTTTAAAGATAAATAAAATTTGTAAAAAAAATATGACTAATTTAAATGAATCTGCTTAGCAGATTTCTTTTTTTATTGAAAAATCCAAACACAAACAAATGTTTTTAAAAAGTGTTGACAAACCAATTTTTATATATTAAAATATAAATGTATTCATGAAAGATAACATAGGAGGAAATAAATGAAAACAGTTAATAATAAAGATGTAAAAGATAAAGATAAAGTACTTGAACAAGTAATGGCTGATATCGAAAAACAATTTGGAAAAGGGGCAATAATGAAGCTTGGAGGAAATGAACATATGGAAATTGATGTTACTTCAACTGGCTCACTTTCTTTAGATACAGCTTTAGGAGTTGGAGGATTTCCAAAAGGAAGAATTATTGAAATATATGGACCTGAATCTTCTGGTAAAACTACTATTGCATTACAAGCTATTGCTGAAGTACAAAAAGCCGGTGGTAGAGCAGCATTTATTGATGCAGAACATGCTCTTGATCCAGTTTATGCTAAAAATTTAGGAGTTAATATAAATGAATTATTATTATCTCAACCAGATACTGGCGAACAAGCCTTAGAAATTTGTGAAGCTTTAGTTAGAAGTGAAGCAGTAAGCATAGTTGTAATTGATTCAGTAGCAGCTTTAGTTCCACAAGCAGAAATTGAAGGAGAAATGGGCGATTCACATGTTGGACTTCAAGCAAGATTAATGTCTCAAGCATTAAGAAAATTATCAGGAACTATTAATAAAACTAAAACTACTGCTATTTTCATAAATCAATTAAGAGAAAAAGTGGGAGTATTATTTGGTAATCCAGAAACAACTCCAGGAGGAAGAGCCTTAAAATTTTATGCAACAATAAGACTTGATATTAGAAGAGGAGAACAAATTAAAGCTGGTGATCAAGTTATTGGTAATAAAACAAATATTAAAGTCGTAAAAAATAAAGTAGCTCCACCATTTAAAACAGCTTGTGTTGATATTATGTATGGTGAAGGTATTAGTCGTGAAGGTGAAATAGTTGATATTGCAACTGATTTAAATATTATTGATAAAAGTGGTGCATGGTATTCTTATAATGGTGAAAAAATTGGTCAAGGAAAAGAAAATGTTAAAGCCTTACTTAAATCTAATTCTGAATTAAAAGAAGAATTAGAAAATAAAATAAAAGAACATTATGGATTTAAAATTTCCAATGATTAAAAGTACAAATTAGTACTTTTTTTATTTTCTTTTCTATAAAAAAAGGAAATTGATTATTTTTCGGTAATATAACTAATAGAGGGGTTGAATTTATGAATTATTACAATGAAATAAAAAATAAAATAATTTATAATGAAATATATAATAAAGTTAAAGATTATTCAAAAGAAAGAAATAAAGTTATTACATATTTTGATATAGGAAGATTATTAAATGAGGCTGGTGGTAAATATGGTGATAAAATAATTGATGAGTATTCTAGAAAATTAGTTATTGAAGTTGGCAAAAAGTATAATAGAAGAACATTATATAGAATGAAACAATTCTATAATGTATTTAGCAATGAAAAAGTGTCCACATTGTGGACACAAATAACATGGAGTCATATTAGATTGCTATTTAACCTAGATGTTTATTCTATAAATTATTATATACAAGTGATTATTTATCAACACATTTCTGTAAGGGAATTAGAATTTAAAATTAAAAATAAAGAATATGAAAGATTAGATGAAAAAACAAAAATTAAATTAAAAGAAGAAAAGAATAATTTAGAAGTAAAAGATTTAATAAAAGAACCAATATTGATTAAAAATAAAGGTAATTATGAGGTTATAAGTGAAAAAATATTAAAACAATTAATATTAGAAAATATAGATGATTTTTTATTAGAATTAGGGAATGGATTTAGTTACATTGCAAATGAATATAAAATAAAACTAGGTGATAGATATAATTATATTGATTTATTATTGTTTAATATAAAATTTAATTGTTACGTAGTTGTCGAGTTGAAAATAATAGAACTAAAAAAAGAACATATAGGACAGATTCAAACATATATGAACTATATAGATAAAAATCTAAAAACAATAAATCAAGATAAAACAATTGGAATCATCATTGTTAGAAAAAATAATAAATTTATTATGGAGTATTGTAGTGATAAAAGGATACTAGCTAAAGAATATGAATTATATTACAAAGGTTATTAAAATTGATATTTTTGAATTATAAAATAAAAATTTTAAGTTTTTTATTAAATAAAAAATATAAATATAGTATAATACTTGTGATGGGTGTGAAGATATGAAAAATAAAGTATTGGCAGCAATTATATTTATAATATCAATTATACTTGGAATAGCTGTATTAAAGGGATATTTAATACATTTAGATAACTATATTTACGATTTGATTATTAAATTAAAATGTCCTTTTTTTACTAACTTTTTTAAAGTTATTAGCTTTTTATTTTCAACTTATGCAGTAATATTTTATTGTATAATAATTTTAATATTTTTAAGAGATAAAAAATATTGTTATTTTATATGCCTAACTATGATTGGAGAAGTTTTATTAAATAATATAATTAAAATTATTTTTAAAAGGCCTAGACCAGATATATTACCAATGGTTGTAGAAAAATCATATAGTTTTCCAAGTGGTCATACAATGGCCGCAACTGTTTTTATTATAGTAATGGGTAATTATTTTATAAATAAGAATATCAAATTTAAAAAAATAATTATTTTTATAGAAATTATGATAATCATGTTAGTGGGAATTTCAAGAATATATCTTGGTGTCCATTATTTTACTGATATAATTGGAGCTCTTATTATTTCATATTCATTTCTTTTATCTTTTAAAGATGATAAAATAATAACTAAGTATTTAAAAAGAGGTCATTTAAATGATAACGAAAATTGAAGGAATAATAATAAATGAAACGCCTTATGGTGAAACGTCAAAAATTATAAATATTTTAACTAAAGAAAAAGGAATAATCGGAGTAATGTGTAAAGGGGCAAAATCAATGAAAAGTAGCCTTAGAGCATTGACAATGCCACTTACATATGGTTATTTTTATATTTATTACAAAGAAGATAAAATGTCTACTTTAAAAGATGTAGATTTAATAAATTCATTTAATAATATAAAACAAGATATAATGCTAATAGCATATGCTAATTATCTTACTGAATTGACTCAACAAATAGCTAAAATGGAATTCGATGAAGAAATGTATGAATTATTTATAACTGCACTTTTAAAAATTGATAGTAACATAGATCCGTTAATTATAACAAACATAGTAGAATTACAGTATTTAAAATATTTAGGAATAGAGTTAAATTTAGATTGTTGCGTTAATTGTGGAAATACCAAAAATATAATTACATTAGATGGTGATAGTGGTGGATTTATTTGTAATAACTGTTATACTAATGAAAGAAAAGTTAGTTTAAAAGCCATAAAACTTATAAGAATGTATAATGCAGTTGATATGAAAAGTATAAGTAATATAAATATAAATGATAATTCGAAATATGAAATAAATTATTTTTTAAATAGATATTATGATAGATATACAGGTTTATATTTGAAAAGTAAAAAATTTTTAGATTATTTAAATAATATTAATTAAGGTTGTGGAAAAATGAGAAAAAGAGTTTATTTAATTATAATATTATTAATAGTATTAGTATCAGGAGTTTTATTAATATTTGATTATAATAAGAATGTAAAAAATGAAGCATATATAGTAAAAAAAATTATAACTAATTATGGTCTTATGCTGAATAAAACAGATTACTATGTATCTTTAAATTCAAAAATAGATTTAGATATAAGTAATCCAAATAATGTTGATTATATTATCAAAATAGATAATGAAGAAATAGTTAATAGCCAGTTAATTGCTATTAGTATTGGATATACTGATTTTTCTATAGAAATTAAAGGATTTAATTGTTTTAACGGAAGAATTTATGTAGTAAATGGTTTAGTCAATATGCCAGAGTTGTTTGATAAAAGTAAGAAATTTATTGGTTGTAATCAATTTAGTGATGAAGAAAATGATTTAATCGATAAGGCATTAGAAGATAGAGTAAAAAAAGCTACCTTATCAACGAGAGCTTCAGTTGTAGCTGCAGCAAGATTTTTAACTTTAGAATTTGGTTATAGAATTCCATATTTTTATGAAAATGGTAGATTAAATAATTATGGAGAAATAAAAAAAGTTGATGGTGAAGGAAGATATTATCATAAAGGTTTATATTTAAGTAAACATAAATATGAAAGTATAACGAAAAAATTTACAGGACCTGGTTCATGGGGATGTAAGATAATGCAATTTCAAGATGAACCGAATTATGGCTTTGTTCCTAGAGTTAAATATCCGAATGGTTTTGATTGTAGTGGATTTATTTCATGGACATTGTTAAACGGTGGTTTTGATGTTGGAGATGTAGGTGCTGGTGATATACTAAGTAGAACAGATGATTTATATGATTTAGGTGAAAAACAAGTATTAAATAACGATTTATTATCTTCTGGTAAAGTAAAAGTAGGAGATTTAATCGCCTATCCAGGTCATATGGCAATAATAGCAGGCATGGATAACGAAGAAAACTATTATGTTGCAGAAAGTTTGCCACAATTTAAAGGGGTAGTTTTAAACAAATATAATAAAACAAAATTAAAGAAAACATTTACACATATAATGCTTATGGACAGTGTTTATAAAAAAGATGGTAATTTGACTAATATGTGGTATTAAAGAATCATTGACTTTTAAAAATATGATGATATTATAAATAACATCTTTTATTAATAGGTGGGAAAGTGTATGATAGTATATAGAACTGTCTCAAGTGCTGAGGTATTAAACTTGATTAATAATAATGCAATAAAACAAAATACTATATATGGACAAAATACTTTTAAATATGAAAAAGATAAATCATATATTCATTTTTTTAAGTTTGAAGAACATGCATTATATTATATGAAAAAACGAAACAATCCAGCCATTATTAGATTAGATATACCTGATGAATTATTAGGAAATATTGAATATGGTTTTTACGGAGATGTAGATACATATTATGATGATTATTTATACGGCTATTATATGCCGTTGCCTGAATATATATTAAACAAAGATTTATTTAAAAAAGAATATATAATAGATTTTTCATATAATGGAGTTTGGCAAGATCCACTAAAATATAATATAGATAGAAAGTTCTTTTGGGTAGAAAAAAAACATTTAATTCATGATGATGAAAAACAAGCTTGGACAATAGAAAGTATTTATTATGAATATGTAAAATTGGTTTTAAAAAAATGTGACTATAATATGGATAAAGTAGTTTCTTATTTAAAAAACATAGATTTAGATTGTGAATTAGCTAAAATGGAGACAAAAATAAAAAAAGAAAAAACGATTACCAAAAGAATGTTTCCTAGATTATAACGATATTTTAATAGAAAAATATATTATTAATATTGTAAAAATAGCTAATTTATTTTATAATAAATGCATACAAGTGATGATGAGCGTGGAAAACTCGGAGCTATATAAAGAAAGTGATTCTTCTAAAGAATAAATAGGGTGGAACCGCGGGTAATACTCGTCCCTATGTATTTTTTAGAAGTTTTTTATTTTAAGGAGGATATGAATATGAGTAAAATAACAATGGAAGAATTAGTAAATTATTGTAAACAATATGGATTTGTATTCCAAGGAAGTGAAATATATGGAGGATTATCTAATACTTGGGATTATGGTTCTTTAGGAAGAGAATTAAAAAACAATATAAAAAATGCTTGGTGGAAAAAATTTATTCAAGAAAATATATATAATTATGGTCTTGATTCAGCTATATTAATGAATCCAGAAGTATGGGTAGCAAGTGGACATGTAGCATCTTTTGCAGATCCTTTAATTGATTGCAAGAAATGTAAAGCAAGACAAAGAGCAGATAAATTAATAGAGGATTTTACGAGTGGTAAAGAAACTGGTGACGGTTGGGAAAATGAAAAATTAGAAGATTTCATTAAAGAAAATAAAATACCTTGTCCAAAATGTGGAGCAAGTGATTTTACTCCAATAAGAAAATTTAATTTATTATTTGAAACTCACCAAGGTGTTACAGAAGATACTAAAAGTAAAGTATACTTACGTGGAGAAACCGCCCAAGGTATTTTTGTTAATTTCTTAAATGTTCAAAGAAGTATGAGAGCAAAAGTTCCTTTTGGAATTGGACAAATAGGTAAAAGTTTTAGAAATGAAATAACACCAGGAAATTTTATTTTTAGAACACGTGAGTTTGAACAAATGGAATTAGAATTCTTTTGTAAACCTAATACTGATTTAGAATGGTTTGGTTATTGGAAAAACTATTGTTTAGACTTTTTAAAAGATTTAGGTTTATCTAAAGAAAATTTAAGATATAGAGATCATTCCAAAGAAGAATTATCATTTTATAGCAAAGCAACAACTGATATTGAATTCTTATTCCCAATGGGATGGGGAGAATTATGGGGAATAGCAGACCGTACAGATTATGATTTAGGAGTTCATATGGACCATTCAAAATCTGATTTAAGATATTTAGATCCTGAAACAAATGAAAAATATTTACCTTATGTTATTGAACCATCTGTTGGAGTAGATAGATTATTCTTAGCTGTTTTAACAAATGCTTATAATAAAGAAATATTAGAAAATGGTGAAGAAAGAGAAGTATTAAATTTAATACCATATCTTGCCCCATATAAAGTTACAATATTACCTTTAATTAAAAAAATACATGGTGAAAAAGCTTGTGAAATATATTCTAATTTATGTAAAAATTTCAATTGTTGTTATGATGAATCAGGTTCAATTGGTAAACGTTATAGAAGAAGTGATGCAATTGGAACACCATACTGTGTTACAATTGATGATGAAACATTAAATAGTGGAATTGTTACAGTTAGAGATAGAGATACAATGCAACAAACTAAAATTAAAGTTAATGAAATAGTTGATTATATTAATGAAAAAATAAAATTTTAAAAAAATATATTTTTAGGTGATTTTATGTTAGATGAAGCAATTAAAGAATTAGAAATATATATAAAAGAAAGAGTAGAAAAATTAGTTAATATTAAAATTGAGGCAAATAATAAAAGACTTGACAATTTACAATGTTTAAAACAATATGGTAAAAGTATTAAAGAAATAGATAATGACATTGAAAAATTACTATTATTAAATAAAGCAATAAAAAATAATTTTTATATAAATAATGATATGTCTTTTATAAAAATAATTTTTCACTCATCATTAAAACAAGCATATAAAATTACTTTGATTTCATTTATATTTAATGAAAATATAAAATATTATTCAGATGATAATAATATTAATAATTTTTATGATATGTTTAAAGCTAATTATAAAAATTTAGAAGAAGCAAAGAAAAAATTTATTGAACGTAAAAATGGTTATCAAAAACTTTCTAAGTTTTTTTCAGAAGATAATTACGTAAATCCTTCAGAAAATATCCTTGATGAAGATTATGAAATGTTTGATTTTATTAAATTAGATTCAAGAGTAATTGATATGATATTTGATACAGCAATGCGTAATTATGAAAATTTAGATGAATTTCAAACAACAAGAAAAATATAAATTTACTAAAAAAATAATTTATTTTGTACTTATTAATTGCAAACCGATTAAATCTTTGATAAAATTAATAAGTAAGATAGGGTAAGTGTATTGGAGGAATAAATTATGGCACTAAATAAATTAAAAAAATTATTTGCTGATGAAGAAGAAAATTTAGTTGGTACTGAAGATGAATATTATACAATTTCAGAAGATGAAGCGTTAAAAGATGCTGATAAAACTGGGAATAAAATGATTCTTTTAGAACCACGTGCTTATTCAGAAGCACAACAAATTGCAGATCATTTAAAAAATAGAAATAGTGTAGTTGTTAATTTAAAACGCGTAACATCTGATCAAGCTAAAAGAATTATAGATTTTTTAAGTGGTTGTATTTACTCAATCGGAGGAAAAATGCAAAAAATAGGTGTAGGTATTTATTTATGTACTCCAAAAAATGTTAATATTCAAGGTAAAATAACTGATGATAGTGAAAAAGTCAAAAATGGTAATACAGAAAATATAGATTGGTAATTATATTTATAACGGTGGTGAGTCATGAAAAAATTTGGTACAAGTCTTTATGGTTATAATAAAGAAGATGTAAATACTTTTGTTAAAGAAATAGCAAAAGAGTATGAAAACATGCTTAATAATCTTAAAGAAGTTAATGAAGAAAATAAAAGATTAATTGAACAAATTGAAAAATATAAAGATATGCAAAGTTCATTTAATAAAGCTATTTTAGTTGCTGAAGATGCATCTAATCAAATTAAAAAATTAGCTAAAGATGAATATAAGCAAATTGTAGATGAAGCTAAGAAAAATGCTTCTAGAATAGTTAATGAAGCATTAATTAGAGCAGATAAAATAGAACGTGACTCAGAAGAATTAAGAAGAAGAACCGCATTGTTCAAAAGAAAACTAAGACAAGCCATCGAATCAGAATTAGAAGCAATTGAAGACATTGGAGAAAATTATTAAAAATATGTAAATTGGTGTATAAAACACCAATTTTTCTTTGACGATAAATTATAGAGATAGTAAAATTAAATTAATGATAGGAGAGAGTGAAAATGAACAAGAAAAAAGTGATAGTACCTATAGTAGCAGGAGTAGCAACATTAGGAATATTAACTGGAGTATCATATGCATACTTTAGTGCTAAGATAACAGAAAATAATAAAACAGAAACAATAATGAAATCAAATGAACTAGGACTTACATTTACAGGAGTAAGCGAAATAAATGCAAATAGTATGATACCAGGAGATAGTTTTACAAAAACATTTAGTGTAGAAAATACAAGTAATAGAGCAGTAACATATAATATTTATATGCAAAATATAACAAATGAATTTAATGAAGATTTAGTATATACACTAACAGATGATAATGGAGAGGTAGTAGCAGAAACAGCATTACCTACAACAAATACTGGAAAGTCATATTTAATGACAAATATATCAATAGATGCAGGAGTAACAAAAAACTATACATTAAAAATAGAATATAAATACTTAGATACACTACAAAATGATTATCAAGGGTCTTCATTTAATGCAACATTAGGAATAGATACAGAACAAATCCAAGAAGAAATATCTACATTATGTAAAAGAGCAACAACGTTACACACAGAGATATGTAGCCAAACAAGTACATCATCTTATTGTCGTGCAGATGGATATGGTGAAGGAGATACAATCACATATGGAAATCTAGGTGAAAATGGAACATTATCTACAGGAGATGCTTTTGATTGCGATGTCAATGGAGATGGAACATATGATGCAGAAACTGAAAGATTTTACTATATATCAGATATGACCAATGGTGTTACAACTGACTCTGACACGGCAGTATTAATCTACTATAATAATGTAAGTGGCGGAGAACCAAATAATATGGCAGCATATGTATATGATACATCAGGAAACAATAATAATGGCCCAGTAACTGCAATAACTCAACTTCCAACTACAAGTCAATGGAGTAATGTAAATCTAATATCTCCAACAAGACAAATAACAAATGAGACTGGAGGCACAACAACTAGTGCAGGAGACCTACCTTCATTTAGTTATGAAGTATATTCAGCAAGATTACTAACATATCAAGAAGTATACAATGGATGTTATAATGGAACAACAGCAATCACATCAACTAAAGGATTAAGTAGTAAATGTAAATATTTAATGGAGAATACGAAATATTCAAGTTCTACTTTAGCAACATATGGAGGATGGTTAGAAACGCCTATTTCGTCTCGTTCTAACAGCGCATGGTTCGTGTTTGGTAACTCCCGCATCGTCGGCTACAACACTGTCAGCACTACTAGCAGCCTCGGGGTGCGTCCTGCAATCGAAGTTCTAAAGTCTAATATCTCATACTAAGATAACAGAATAGATAACTATATAATTAAAACAAGTCAATATTAATTAATTGGCTTGTTTTTTAATTCAAATTCATAACTGTTATTATTTGTTAGAATGTCATATACTAAACTAGATTTGATTTCATATTCATAAATTTTAGAATTACGATTGATTTTAATGGGTATAACTAGTTCTTTTTTTATTTCATTTAAATAATTCTTTCCATTATTATTAAATCCTAGTATATGGATATAATCTATTTCTAAATTAGAGTCTTCTTTTAAAAGTCCTATTAAAATATGAATTAACATTCTATTAATTTTATTGTAGGTATATCTTTTTGTTTTAAGTTTTTTTATTAAATCATCAATGTTATTCACTTTTAAAATAACTTTTTTTAGTTTATTTTCAATTCCTTCATCAACTGTAAGATAAATGCTTAAATCTTTTTCAGTAATTACTTTATATTTTATTAATTCAAATAGTTTATTTTTATCAATAGTTTCAATTTTATTTAATAAAGCATTAGGTAAATAATTTTTAATTTCTATATTATCATTTAATTTATTTCTAATATTTGATGCACTAATAATTTTATCATTACTATTTAAATCATGATAATCATTAGTTCTTTTAATACATATTGGTTCAATATTATATTTATTTTTATAAATTGCTTTTATATAAGAAATTCCAAGTAAATCATTTGGATTATTAAAATTAATATTTATATCTAAAGATTTTGCCATTGCTGTTGGATAATTTAATCCTTTATCTAAATATTTTTTTACTTTAATATCATACTCTTTATCGTTTAGTTGGGTATCAACAATTTTTGTTAATTCATTTATATTATTACATTCACTGCCAAAAACAATTTTATTTACTTTAAAATTATTTAAAATTTTAATAGCAGCATCAGCAAATTTATCAGCACTTTGGCTTCCGTAAACAAAAGGAAGTTCTAAAACAATATCCACATTATATTCTAAGGCAATTTCAGTCTTTGTTTTTTTAGATAAAATACTAATTTCACCACGTTCTAAAAAATAACCATTTACTACTAAAATAATTAAACTATCTTTATACAATTCTTTAATTTTTTTTATATGATATATATGTCCATTATGAAATGGATTATATTCACATATGATTCCAATTACATCCATTTGTATCACCATCACCAGTAGTTTACCAAAAAAGATAAAGAATAACAATATTTCTGTAAACAATATCAACTTTTTAATTTATAATTAAATTAAAATAGTATATAATAAAAGAAGAAAGAGTGGTCTTTATGCAATACAAAAAATTTGAAGGCAGTACTTATAACATTTATACAGTTAAAACAGATAAATTTAAAAGTTGTATTATAAATGTAATATTCAGAGATAATATAAATAATAAAGATATATTAGCAAATTTAAGTATGTTAAAGTCTTTAATAGTTGATAGTAGTAAAAATTACCCTAATAGAAGAGAATTATCTATTAGATGTGAAGAACTATACAATGCCTCTTTTTTTGCATCTGTTCATCGTTTAGGTAATTCTTATGAATTAAATTTAGGGACGGAATTTATTAATCCAGAATTTGTAAAAGAAAAAAATTATCTTGATGAAATAATTAAATTTAATTTTGAAATGATTTTAAATCCAAATGTAGTAAATGATGAATTTGATTTGAAATCATTTAATGTTGTAAAAAATAAACTTATTACATCAACTAAAAGAATACGTGAAAGTGGACCAAAATATGCAATAAAAAGAGCTTTTTATAATATGGATCCAGATTCTTTATCATCTTTATATATGGAAGAAAGTGATTATGAAAGAATAACACCATCAAGTCTTTATAAAGCTTATAAAGATATAATTAATAAATCTGTTTGTGATGTTTATGTTATTGGTAACATGGATATGGAAGAAGTAGTAAGCAAGATAAAAGAAGAATTTAATATTAAAATGGTGAAAAATCATTCTTTTGAACTTTATACTAAAAATAAAAAAAGAAAAAAAATTAAAGTTGTAAAAGAAACTGATGAATATGTTCAAGCTAATTTAGTATGTGGTTATAATATTGATGATTTAAATGAAAAAGAAAAAATAGCAATGAGATTTTTCGTAGAAATTTTTGGTGGAGGAATGAATTCTAAACTATATCAAAATTTAAGAGTTAAAAATTCTTTATGTTATGGTGTAAGACCTATTTACTACAAATATGATAATCTATTATTTGTTCATGTTTCTTTTGATGAATGTAATTATGATAAAGCTGTAAAACTTATTAAAGAATCAATGAAAGAGATGGTAAGTGGTAATATAACTTTAGAAGAATTTGATAGAGCTAAAAAATCTTTACAATTTTCATTTAAATTATCTAAAGATAGTATAACAAGTATTTTAGATAATTATATATTTAATAATTTAGGTGAGATTCCAATTTTAGAAGATTATGAAAATAAAATTAACGATATAACTTTAGAAGATGTAGTAAATGTTAGTAAAAAATTGACACCTAATTTTATATACTTGTTAGGTAAGGGGGATAATAAATAATGGAAAAAATTATTATAAATGGTTTAAAAGAAGAAATTTATTATGAAAAATTACCTTGCGGACTTGATGTATATTTATGGAGTAATGAAAAAATAAATAGTTTTTTTGCTTCTTTAAATGTTAATTATGGTTCTATTCATACTGAATTTAAATTAAAGGGAGAAAAGAAATTTCATAAAGTTCCTAATGGTATAGCACATTTTCTTGAACATGTTAATTTTAATATAAAGGGTGGAACAGCTTATGATATATTTGATAAACTAGGAAGTGACATTAATGCTTTTACAACTTTTGAATATACTTCATATCATGTATCTGGAGCTAATAATTTAGAAGATAACTTAAATAACTTACTTGATTATGTTTATACACCATATTTTAAAAAACAACTTATTAATAATGAAAAAGGAATAATAACTGAAGAAGCTAGAATGGGATTAGATAATCCTGGAAATGTTTGTTTTTATAAAAGATTAGAAAATACTTTGTTTAATGATAAAAGAAAAAACAAAATAGTTGGTGATTTAGAAGATATTAAAAATATTACTTTAGAAGATATCCAACTTGTTTATGATACTTTTTATCATCCTCAAAATATGTTTATGGTAGTTACTGGCAATATTGATGTATACGCAACTCTTGCATGCATTAAAGAAAATATGGCTAAAAAAGAATTTAAAGAATATAAATATCCAGAAATAAAAAAAATTAAAGAGCCTAGTAAAGTAGTTAAAGAGTATGATGAAATAACTGGTAATGTCCAAATACCAAATGTAGCAGTATGTTTAAAAGTATCTAGAAGTAAATTAAAAAGTGCACCAAAGAACAACATTGCTTTATCTCTAATACTAAGAAGCAATTTTGGGGCAACTTCAGAATTTAGAAATGAATTAATAGAAAATAAATTAGTTACTAGTTTGAATTACTCTAGAACAACAGTAGATGATAATATTTTAATTAGTATTGCAGCAAGCACAAAATATCCAGAGGAAGTAATTAAATTAATTAAGGAAAAACTTAATCATTTAGAAATATCAAAAGAAGATTTTGAAAGAAAGAAAAGAGCATCAATTGCAAGTTTAGTTTTCTTATATGATGATTGTGAAGAAGTTAATATGAATATTCAAGATGATATTATATATAGTGATAATCATAAAATTTTAAATAATATTAAAGACATATATGAAGAGTTAACATATGAAGAAGTTTTAGAAGAATTAAAAAATATTGATATTTCTAATATTTCAGTAAATGTTATGAAACCAAAAGAAATCGAATAGGATTTCTTTTTTTTGAATAATATGTTAAAAAAGCCAAAAAAAATTAACATATTTGTTGTATATGTAAAAAAAATGGGGTAAAATTACAGAAATTACAATAAAAAAAGAAAATCTTATTTGAGATTTTCTTTTTTTTCAGAGTGTTGACAAAGTTCAATACTCTTTTCTTTATGTTCCGGGATAGGAACATAATTAAACCACCCGCTATGCGGGTGAGAACTGA
>JAEDGC010000037.1 GCA_016297695.1 Bacilli bacterium | reverse complement strand
GGAGAAAACATATATAATTCAAGATTAAAACTAGCAGAAGAAAAAGCAATCCAAAGAGGATTAGAAAAAGGATTAGAACAAGGATTAGAACAAGGATTAGAACAAGGATTAGAACAATGAGAAAAATCATCATCCATAAAAATAGCTAAAGAAATGTTAAAAAAAGGTATATCGATAAAAGATATTATGGAAATTACTAAATTAACATTTGAAGAAATTAACGACTAACTTTTTAGTAAAGTTTATATAAAATAAAAAAATAAATCGGCGATTTATTTTTTTAAATTTAGTTTTTTACTAATTCTTCTAATTATTTCATTATTTGCGTAATCTAAAATATTTATATTCTTATCTTGCAATATTTCTTTTTCTTCATTAGAAAATTTTTTACTATAAAGCATTGAATCAAGTAAAGATGTTTTTTCAATTTTATCAGCTTTTAAACATGATTGATATTTTTGGAAAATATTTATTCCATATTTTATAATAATCCTTTTTTCGAGATCACAAAAATCAACTGTTATAATTCCCTTATGTTGTCTAGGAGAATGAGTATTTTTTAGTAAACTTTTATCATAAAAATCAATTAAATATTTTTTTATATCGGAATCTAAATATTTTTTGTGTTTTTTAACAAATTCATGTTCACCTAAATTATTCAAAAAATTATTTAGATATTGAGCCTTTTTAATAGTCAAAAAATTATTTTTTAATTTTTTTTCATTACTAGAAACTTGTTCTTCAATAAAACATTTATAAAAAATAGGATTGTTCTTATAAAATGTATCGTTATTAATTTTTCTTTCTAAATCAATTTTTGCTAAAATTTCATGAATTAAATTTAAAATTGCTAAATTATAATCAAATGCCATATTATTTGAATTTCTATTGTTTAAATAAAATTCTTTTTGGAAAATATATTTATTGAAATAAAAAGTTTTACTAAGAACATCATAATATAAGTGTTTTTTATAATTTGTTTGTTCATTAATTATTATTAAATAGTAACTTTCTTGATTTAAAAATTCATTATTTACCATTGATTTAAAATAATCCATAATCATATCATCGTTTAAATAAACTTCGTTATTGTCATAACATTCAATAAAAGTATCATAAATATTCATTTCAATCCCTCTTTCAAATAGTTGAAATAGAATAACATATAAATGTAAAAAATGCAAATAAATGATATAATATTTTAAGAAAGGGGATAAATTCTCATGTATGCAAATGTTCTAGTTGAGTTAAAAAGTAAAAATATTACAGGTACATATACTTATAAAATAAAAGAAAAATGTTTTGTTGGATGCAGAGTATTAGTTGAATTTGGAAAACAAAAACTTGAAGGATTTGTCCTAGAAATTACTGATTTAAAGCCTGAATGTGAAGTTAAAGAAATAATTGAAGTTATTGATAAAAATCCTGTTTTAAATAAAGAATTATTAGAACTTGGAAAATATATATCTAATACAACCTTATGCAGTTTAATCAGTGCTTATGAATGTATGTTACCAACAGCTTTAAAAGCTAAAAATGGTACTAATGTAAATAAAAAAGAAGTAAAATATTTAATTTTAAATAATGATATAGAACAAGCTTTAAAAAAATGTAAAAATAAAAACCAAATTACCATAGTTAATTTAATAGATTCATGTAAAAAATTAGAAAAAAAAGAAGCATTATTAATTTCTTCATCTTCTACAAATACATTATTGAAAAATAAGGTTATTAAAGAAGTTTTAGAAGAAGTTTATAGATACAATAAAGAAGTAAAAAACAATTCTAAAAAAATGCATTTAACAGATGAACAAGAAAATGCTTTTAATGAAATAAATAAATCTTTAAATAATTATAATACATTTTTATTACATGGGATTACTGGAAGTGGCAAAACAGAAGTTTATATGCAAATAATTGAAGAAGTAATTAATAACGGTAAAGAAGCTATAATGTTAGTTCCTGAGATTAGTCTTACTCCGCAATTTGTAAATAAATTTATTTCTAGATTTGATAAGAATGTAGCAATATTGCATAGTGGATTATCTAATGGTGAAAAATATGATGAATGGCGCAAAATAGAAAGAAAAGAAGTTAAAATAGTAATTGGAACACGTAGTGCAATTTTTGCACCACTTACAAATATTGGAATAATTATTATTGATGAAGAGCATTCTGATACTTATAAGCAAGATAATGTTCCAAGATATAATGCAAAAGATATTGCAAATTTCAGAGCTAAATATTATAATTGCCCACTAGTTTTAGGAAGTGCCACACCTGATTTAATAGATTTAGCAAAAGCACGTAAAGGATTATATACTTTAATTGAAATGAAAAATAGAGTAGGTAGGGCAAAACTTCCACAATGTTATATAGTAGATATGGCTTCTGAAATGAAAAAAAGAAATCCAATTATTTCAGAACTTTTACAAGAAAAAATACAAGATAGATTAAATAAAAAAGAACAAATAATATTATTATTAAATCGTCGAGGTTTTTCAACATTTATATCTTGTTCATCATGTGGTTATGTTTTTAAATGTCCTCATTGTGATATAACTCTTACGTATCATAAATCATCAAATATGTTGAGATGTCATTACTGTAATTATGCTATATATAAAAAAGATAACTGTCCAAATTGTAATAATGAAGATTTAACTTTTTTAGGTCTTGGAACTGAAAAATTAGAAAAAGAAATTTCTAAAAAATTTCCAGATGCTAATATTGTAAGAATGGATACAGATACTACATCAAGAAAAGGAATGCATGAAAAGATTATTGAAGATTTCCAACAACAAAAATATGATATACTTCTTGGAACCCAGATGATAAGTAAAGGACTTGATTTTCCAAATGTCACATTAGTCGGCGTAATAAATGCTGATACGACTTTAAATATACCTGATTTTAAAGCTAATCAAAGAACTTTTGAACTTCTATACCAAACCAGTGGTAGAGCAGGTAGAAGTGATAAATCTGGTGAAGTGATAATTCAAACATTTAATCCAGATAACTACACAATAAAATGTGTTGTAGAAAATAATTTTGAAAAATTTTATCAATATGAAATGGGTATTCGTAAAAAATTAAAATATCCTCCATATTATTATCTTGTAAATCTTAAAATAGCGAGTAAAGATTATGAAGTTGCAAGTAAAGAGTCTATTAAAGTTGCAAATTATTTAAAAAATAATCTTGATGATAATACGATAATCCTTGGACCTTCTACAGCGGCAGTATTTAAAACTAATAATGTATATCGTTTTCAAATTATAATAAAATATAGAAAAGATGAAAAATTATTTAGTGTTTTAAGTGATTTACAAAATATATTTAATACAAATAATAAGGTCAATTTGGAAATAGATATAAATCCAAGTAGAATTTGATTTTAAAGGAATTTTTGAAAAAATCCTTTTTTTTTGTTACAATAAGTATGGGTGATAAAATGCAAAATGATATAAAAATAGTTTTTATGGGAACTCCTGATTTT
Source organism: Bacilli bacterium (assembly GCA_016297695.1). GTDB lineage: Bacteria > Bacillota_I > Bacilli_A > RF39 > UBA660 > RUG14121. The sequence continues at coordinate 13,848 of JAEDGC010000037.1, read as the reverse complement.
GCATGTAATGTTTTGCAAAAATTAATTGATGATAAATACGATATTAAACTTGTAGTAAGTCAACCAGATAAATGTATTGGTAGAAAACATATTCTTACTAATACTCCAGTAAAACAGATTGCATTAGATAATAATATTGAAGTATTTCAACCAGAAAAAATTAAAGATGATTATCAAAAAATAATTGATGTAAATCCTGATATTATAATAACTTGTGCTTATGGCCAAATAATTCCAGAAGAATTAATAAATTTACCAAGACTTGGTTGTATTAATGTTCATGCATCATTACTTCCTAAATATCGTGGTGGAGCTCCAATACACTGGGCTAAAATAAATGGCGATAAAAAAACTGGAGTTACTATTATGTATATGGATAAAAATATGGATACTGGAGACATTATTAGTAGTAAAGAAATTTCTATTTTAGATTGTGATACTACAGAAAGTTTATTTGAGAAACTTTCATTTCTTGGTTCAAAACTTTTAGTTGATACTTTACCAAGTATTATTAATGAAACTAATGATAGAATAAAACAAGATGAAAGTATGGCAAGTTATGCATATAATATAAAAAGAGAAGATGAACAAATTAATTTTGATGATTTTGGAATTAATATAATTAATAAAATCCGTGGATTATATTCATGGCCTCTTGCTAATATGAAAATTGATAATATAGAATATAAAATATTAAATGCTGAATTTGTAGAAAAAAAAGTAAGTAATATAAGCGCTGTTGTTGAAGTAACTAAAAATAGTTTTGGTATTTCATGTAAAGATGGAATTATTTATATAACAAATATTAAACCATTTGGTAAGAAAGCAATGAATATTAAAGATTTTTTAAACGGTATTAACAAAGATGAATTTATAAATAGAAAGGTTAATGAATAATGAAAGAAAAAAAGAACCAATCAACATTAAAAGAAATGTGGAAAAACCCTCAAAAAAAAGCATTGATAAAGTTGGGTTTGTGGTTTGCATTTTTTGCTTTAACTTTTATATTTTTATCAATAGCATCATTGTTTAATAATAATTCTAATAAAAACATTGATAAAAAAAATTATGACATTACTGAAGAAGTTGTGGCTAATATTCCAAAAATGTTAGAAAAATTAATAAGTAGCAATTATACTTTTGAAATAAAGATTATAAATGAAAATAATGTAGAAATATTAAATGGCAGTGTAAAGGATAAAGTAGAAACTGGTTATTATGAAAAGGAAAATGATATTATAAAATATAGTTATCATGATGGAAATTATTATATATTAAGTCAAAATAATGAAATAGAAAATAATGAATTAATTAAAGAAGAATATATTTATAATATTAGTTTAAGTAATATCTATAATACTATTAAAACATATGAGTTTAGTAATGAGGCTATTAAAAATCAAAATGAATATACTTATGATATTTCTGAAAATAATATCATTAAAATAAATACTAATGAAAATAATATAGAAAAAATAAATATATTTAATAATAATATTTCTTATGAATTAAATTTTAAAGTAACTGATTAATAAAAAAATAAAATATAAGTGAGTAATGGTTTAAAAATTACTCATTTTTTGATACAATTATTGTAGGTGAGATAATGAAAAATTTATATGATTATCCAAGAGATGAATTAGAAAAATATTTCCTTAGTATAAATGAAAAAAAATTTAAAGCAGTTCAAGTATTTGAATGGTTATATGAGAAAAGAAATAATGATGTAAATTCATGGTCAAATATAAAAAAAGATGTTAGAGATAAAATATTACAAGATTTCTCTTTTGAAATGATTGAAATAATAAAAGTAGAAAAAGATGATTTAACTAGAAAATATTTATTTAAACTTTATGATAACGAAAAAATAGAAGCTGTTTTAATGAAACATGATTATGGTACAAGTATATGTGTATCTAGCCAAGTTGGTTGTAACATGGGATGCGCTTTTTGCGAAAGTGGCAGGTTAAAAAAAATAAGAAATTTGAAAACTTATGAAATTGTTCAACAAATTTTATTGGTGGAAAAAGAAGCTAATACTAGAATTGATAGTGTTGTAATAATGGGAATTGGTGAACCATTAGATAATTATGAAAATGTTGTTAATTTTATAAAAATAATTAATGATAACAAAGGAATTTCAATTGGTGCTAGACACATAACCCTTTCAACTTGTGGTTTAATTCCTAAAATAAAAGAATTTATGAAATTACCATTACAAGTTAATTTAGCAATATCACTTCATGCCTCAAATAATGAGTTAAGAAATCGCATAATGAATGTAAATAAAGCGTATAATATATATGATTTAATTACATGTATTAAAGAATATATTGCATATACCAATAGACGAGTTACTATAGAATATGTTATGCTAGATAATGTAAATGATAGTGATAAAAATGCTTTAGAATTAGCAAATTTATTAAAAGGTATGAATGTTTATGTTAATTTAATTCCATATAATGAAACTAATCATTTAGAATTTAAAAGAAGCAGTAAAAATAGAATATTTAGATTCTATGATATTTTAAAACAAAATAATATTAATGTAACAATAAGAAAAGAATTTGGAAGTAAAATATCAGCTGCTTGTGGTCAATTAAGAAGCAAAGAGGTGAAATAAATGAAATCCTTTTATTTAACAGATGCAGGAAAAATTAGGAGTCACAATGAAGATAGTGTGACAATATTAAAAAATTCAAGTAATGAGTATTTAATGATAGTAGCAGATGGCATGGGTGGACATCGTGCTGGTGAAGTAGCATCTTCAATGGTTGTTACTCATTTTGGTAAAAGATTCATGGGAATAAGTAGTATGGGTTCAAAATTGGATGCTGTAAACTGGATACGTGATAATATTAATGAAGTGAATGAAGAAATATTAAAATATGCTGAGGAAAATCCTGATTCAAAGGGACTTGGTACAACAGCAGTAATGGCCTTACTTACAAAAGAATATTTGATTTTTGCCAATGTTGGTGATTCTTCAGGATTTATTATGAAAAATAATGAATTACATAAAGTAACAAAAGATCATACACTAGTAAATCTTTTAGTACAATCTGGGGATATTACTGAGGAAGAAGCGAAATACCATCCTAAGAAAAATGTATTAATGAAAGCATTAGGTGGTGCTGAAAAAGTCGAACCGGATATATTTGATGTTGATACAAAAAGTGAAGCAATTTTACTATGTAGTGATGGCTTGACTTCGATGTTAAATAATGAACAAATACAACATGTTTTAGTTGATGAAGAATTAACTATTGAAGAGAAAGTCATAAAATTAATAAAAAAATGTAATATAAGAGGGGGAAATGACAATATTTCAATAGCTTATTTAGTAATAGAAAGCGGTGAACAAGAATGATTATGAAGGGGCAAAAGATTAGTGATCGTTATCAAATAATAAAATCAATCGGCGAAGGTGGAATGGCAAACGTTTATCTTGCATATGATACCATTTTAGATAGAAATGTTGCAGTAAAAGTATTACGTGGTGATTTAGCTACTGATGAAAAGTTTGTAAGACGTTTTCAAAGAGAAGCCTTATCAGCATCTAGTTTAAATCATCCAAACATTGTTGAGGTGTATGATGTTGGAGAAGATAATGGTCAATATTATATTGTAATGGAATATATAGAAGGAAAACATTTAAAGGAATTACTTAAAAAAAGAGGACATTTAACAATTACTGAAGTAGTTGATATAATGCTTCAAATAACAGATGGTATGAGTGTAGCACATGATTCGTATATAATTCATAGGGATATAAAACCACAAAATATAATGATATTAGAAAATGGTTTAGTAAAAATTACTGATTTTGGAATAGCAATGGCAATGAATGCTACTCAACTTACTCAAACAAATTCCGTAATGGGAAGTGTTCATTATTTACCACCAGAGCAAGCTAACGGTAAAGGGGCTAGTTTACAAAGTGATATATATTCAATGGGAATTTTAATGTATGAATTACTGACAGGTAAATTACCATATCGTGGAGAAAATGCCGTTGAAATAGCTCTTAAACACTTAAAAGAACCATTACCAAGTATTAGAGAAGAAATACCAAATATTCCAAATAGTATTGAAAATATAATAAAAAAAGCGACTGCTAAAAATATAAAGAATAGATATATTGATGCTCGTGAAATGCATACCGATTTGCTTACATGTTTAGATGATTCTAGAAAAAAAGAACCAATTTATGAATATAAATATTCAGAAAATAATTATGATGATACAAAAATGGTAAAAATTATTAAAGATCCTGATATAAAATCAAAAAAAACAAAAGAAAGTAGTGAGGAAGTTATAGCGAAACAAATTACACCAGAAGAATTAAAAAAACAAAATAAATTAGTTTTAATGCTTGCTTCCATATTCACAGGATTAGTAGTAATAATTACATCAATTGTTGTCTTAATTCCATTAATTACAGGTGGAAAAGAATTAAAAGTGCCTGATGTAACAAATATGAGTATTACAAAAGCGATAGATAAATTACAAGATGAAGGATTTAAAGTATCAGATGAGCAACAAGAAGTGTCATCTACTGATATAAAAGAAGGTAATATTGTTAAAACTAATCCAGCTGCAGGAAGTAAAAGAACAAAGGGAACACTTATAACTTTATATGTTTCAGTTGGGGATACTAAAGTTACAATAGAAAACTATAAAGATAGAAATTATTTAGAAGTAAAAGGTGCTTTAGAAGCATTAGGACTTAGAGTAGTCATTGAGAAAAAAGAAATCGAAGAAAATGATAATTTAAAAGAAGGACAAATAATAGAGCAATCTGTAGCTGAAGGAGAAAAATTATCAGTTGGAGAAACAATTACATTATATATTCCTGATATAATAAGTAAATTTCCTAACTTCACTGATGGTAGTTATTCCGTAAGTGAAATCCAAAAATTCTGTGATGAACATAATATAAAATTAGAAGTTGAAGAAGTTGAAACTAGTGAATATACAGAAGGCAGTATTTATTATCAAAATAAACCAGAAGGATATACAATAGCAGAGGGTGTAACTTTAAAAATAAGAGTTGCAAAAGAAATGACACAACAAGAGCCAGATGATTGTGAAGAAACAGGGTTATGTTAATATGGAAGGTCAAATAGTTAAGATAATTAGTAATTCGTATAGTGTAAAAATAAATGATGAAATTTATGAATGTAAAGCTCGAGGTAAATTTAGAAATGATAAAATAACTCCAGTTGTTGGAGATAAATGTATCATCGATTGTAAAAACTCTTATATCATTGATATTTTACCTCGTAAAAATTTTTTAGAAAGACCATTAATTGCAAATATTGATATGGCTGTTATTGTAACAAGTGTAAAAAAGCCTGATTTATCATTAAATTTACTTGATAAATTAATAAGTATTATTACTATTAATAAAATAACTCCAGTAATTTGTTTTACTAAACTTGATTTATTAGAAAAAAAAGAATTAAAAAATCTTAAGAATATAATTAATTATTATAATTCAATTGGTATTAAAGTATTTACTAATAAAAAAGTAAAAAAGTTATGCAAGGAACTTAAAAATAATATTGTTGTATTTACTGGACAAACAGGAGCTGGTAAATCTACTTTACTTAATAAAATTTCACCAATTTTAAATCTTAAAACAGGTGAAATATCTGAAAGTCTAGGTAGAGGAAAACATACAACAAGGCATGTAGAACTATTCGAAATTAAAAAAATGTATATTGCAGATACTCCAGGTTTTTCTGCATTAGATATTAGCAAATATACGAAAGAAGAAATTAAAAATAGCTTTATAGAATTTAAACATAACAATTGTAAGTTTAATGATTGCTCTCATATTAATGAAAAGAATTGTGATATTAAAAATAAGGTTGATTCAGGAAAAATACTAAAATCAAGATATGAGAATTATTTGAATTTTATAAAATAAAAGGAGGAACAATGAAAGTATCAGTATCATACTTAAGTAGTATTTTTGATAAAAAAAATACAATTAGATTAATAGATAAATCAAGTGCCGATTTTATTCATGTTGATTTGATGGATGGCAAATTTGTTCCAAAAAATAATTTTGAAATAAAAAATGTTTTAAATGATTTAAAAGATACAAAAAAACCATTAGATATTCATTTAATGGTTTTAAATCCAAAACGATATATAGATGATTTAAGTAAATTAAATCCAGAGTATATTACAATTCATTTAGAAAGTAATAATATAGAAGAAAATATAAAATTAATAAAATCTAAAAATATAAAAGTAGGTATTTCTATAAAACCTAATACTGATATTTCTTATTTAGAACCTTATTATAACGAAATTGATTTAATATTAGTAATGACTGTAGAACCAGGTGCTGGTGGTCAAAGATTTCTATTTGATATGTTAAAAAAAGTTGAAGATTTAAATAATATAAGAAATAATAATGGATATAAGTATTTAATAAGTGTAGATGGTGGAATAAATGAATATACTGCTTATAAAGTCAAAAAAAGTGGTGGAGATATATTGGTAAGTGGTTCATTTATTTGCCATCATGAGTATTTTGATGAAAGAATAAATTTATTACGTAAATAACAATTTTTTTAAATTAAAGGAGTAAAAAAGATGAAAGATAGTCATGTACATTCTACTATATCACATGATGGAATTTCTACATTTTTAGAATACATTTGTGTTGCTAGGCAAAAGAAAGTAGATGAAATTACATTTACAGAGCATTGGGATGATTATACTGGAATTAAGACAAATTTAAAAACATTAGATATATCTTATTATTTAGAAAAATATTTGGAAATAAAGGATGATTCTAAAATAAAAACTAATTTTGGAATTGAATTTGGTTTACAACCTGATATTGTTAAAACAATTCAATCATTAGTAAAAAAATATCCCTTTGATTTTATAATAGGATCATCACATATCACCTGTAAAAAAGATATGTCTTTTGATAGGAGTTTCTTTGACGGTTTAGATAGAAAACAAGCATATTTAAATTATTTTAAAGAAGTCCTTGAAAATATAAAAAAATATCAAGAATTTGATGTTTATGGACACTTAGATTATGTTGTAAGATATGGGGGATATTCCGAAAAGAAAATAGATTATTTAGAATTTAAAGAAATATTAGATGAAATTTTACTAAACTTAATAAAAAAGGATAAAGGAATTGAAATTAATACTTCTGGATTGAGGTATGGTTTAAGTTCTTTTCATCCAAATTTAGAAATTTTAAAAAGATATAAAGAATTGGGTGGAAAGATTTTGACTGTAGGTTCAGATGCACATAAAGTAGATGATTTGGCTAGTAATTTTAATTTTGTATATGAAGTTTTAGAATCTTTAGGATATGAAGAAGTAGCAGTATACCATAATAGAATACCCGATTTTAGTAAAATCAAATCATTAAAAAAATAAGACTTGAAAATTCAGGTCTTATTATTTTGATAAAGTTCTTGCTTCTCTAGAACTAATAATTACTTTTTTTCCATCAATAGTTTTCTTTTGTAAATTAGGTTTTTGTTTACTCTTTGTTGCATTACATGCTTTACTTCTTAAATTAACTGATAAAGGTTTCTTTTTTGTTATTTTTGTTGCCATAAGTTCACCTCAACTTTCGCTTTCCTTTAAAAATTTTACTATAAAATTATATTAAAGTCAAATAAATATATTTAAAGCTTAAAAAATATTCTTTTATACTTTTCTATAGACATAAAATTATGTTATAATCTTTATTAAGATAAAGGAGTTTTTTATTATGGATGATAATAATTTAGAAATAACAAAAGAAATAGAAAATTTAAATGATATCGAAAATGGTGAAAAGCCTGTTTTAGATTTTGAACAAGAGGTTTTAAATATTAATGAAGATTTGGACATGATTGAAGAAACTATTGATGGTATCGATAAAATGACTGATGATATAAAAGAAATTAAAACTAAGAAAAAACTTAAAGATAAAATAAAAAATAAGTGGAAATCTTTTAGTAAAAAGAAAAAAATAATTATAATTGTAGTATCTATTTTATTTTTATTGATTTTGGCTACTGGTTTATTCTTTATATTTAATAATTCTAAGAAAAGTAAAAGTATTGAAAAGAAAGAAGATGTTATATTTGAGGCAGATAATTATCGTTATGAAAATGGTAAATTAATACTTTTAGATAAGAGTAATAAAGAATTAGGAAAATATGAATGTAAAAATGAAGATGAAAAATTATGTTTTGTTGCATATTATGAAAAAGATGAAAAAATAGATAATCCTAAAAAAATAGATGAAGAAGGAAACATTTTAAATACTAGATCAGATATAATCAATAATCAATACGTCTTTATTCATGATTCTAAAGATGAAAATGAAGAAAAAGTTATTTTATTTGATATAAATAGTAATAATACTATTGAAGAATATAATGCTATAAAATATATAAATAATAATTATGCAATAATTAAAGATTATACTGGTTCTTACGGAGTATTAGAATTCGGTGATGAAGTAAAAACAAAAATTCAATTTAACTATGATAATTTAGCTATGTTAAATGATAAAGACAAAACAAATTTAATTGCTAATGAAAGTGGTAGAAATTATTTAATTGATCTAAATGAAAAGATATTAACTAAAGCTATTGCTATGGATATTGTAAATTATAATGATAAATTTTTAGTAGCAGTAGATGATGAAAATAAATATTATATCTATGATTATAAGAATAATTTAGTTTATGATGATAGTTTTGATTATATTAAACTATTTGATGATTATAATATGTTTATTAAAGATAAAAAAATGTTCTTTAATTCTAGTGATGGTTTTAAACTTAATGAAAAAGGTTTTGATATAAATAATAATTATAAATATTATCAAAAATTATATATATACGATGATAATAATGAATTAAAAGAAACATACGAATCTTTTGAAATTGAAGATAATACTAATTCTATTTCATTAAAAATAAATGATAAAGAGTATATAATAAATAAAGCTGAAGGTAAATTATCAGCAACAACAAAATATATAAATTATTTTGATGGAATATTATATATTTATGATAATCTAGATAAAACAAATTTAATTGGGGAATATAAATGTACTAACAAAAATGTGATTTCTGATAATTCAAGTTCTTTTGAAAATTGTTTTATAGCAAGTCAAACGCCTTTGAAACAAGATAATGATATGACTCAAACTAGTAGTGATGGAATTATTCCAATTTTAAATCATAGATTTATATTTATTAAAGATAATCCAAATGTAGTAAGCGATTCCAATACTAATATTGTTTTATATGATTTACAAAAAAATAAAGTTATTTCTAAGTATCTTAATGTTAATACTATTTTAAATACAAACATAAATGAGCCATCATTCCAAACTGAATCAGAAATACATATAATTGCTAAAAATAATAAAAATAAATATGGTATTGTTAAAATAAATGATAGTGATGTTACTCCTGTATTAGCTTTTAATTATAATTCAATTGAAATTATTAGTAATAATTACTTAGCTAATAATGATGGATATCTATTAATTGATAAAAGTGGAAAAGAATTAACAAAAAAAATTACAGCTAAAATAAGAGGATATAATTCAACTTACTTAAAAGCTGTTGAAAATAATATGTATTATATTTATGATTATAATGGTAATAAAATAACAAAAGAAGGTTATAAATATATTGAATTATATGATAATTACTTTGCTGGTATAGATTCTTCTAATAAACTTAATATGTACTCTTATAAAGAATCAACTACGGCTTTATTAAATGAATCTATTCAATTATATGCTGATAGATATTATGGTGATGGTCAATTAGCATTTAAGATAAATATTTCAGGTGATACTGCTACAATATACACTTTGAAAGATGGTAATTATACATCTTCAGTTTATTCTTTAGTTAAAAACATTGTTGAAAATGTAAATACTGATACACAAATAGAAGGTGAAAATAATGAATAAATATAAAAAGGGAGCACTAATTATTGCTATAATTGCACTTGTTATTACTCTTCCTCTTACTGTAATGGGAATTATTTATAATAAAGAAATTAAAGATATAGATAATCTAAATAAAGAATTTTATTATAATAATAAATTATATTTTTACAGTAACACAGGAGATTTAATTGGTACATATGAATGTAATTTTAAAAATTGTGGGTATGCTACACAAACAATTAATGATGAAGAATATGGAATAAATTATTACAAGTCTTCTAAAAAAAGTACTGATTTAATTGATAATAGATATGCATTTATTGCTGATTATAAAGAAGAACAAGGGGCAATAAATTTGTATGATATAAAAAATAATAAATCTATGGCAATGTATAAAAGTGTAAAAAATTATGGTATTGGAATTAATAATGATTATTACATAGTAATGGGAGTTACTGGCAATTATGGAGTTATAAAAATAGATAAAGATGAAATTACAACTGTAATTCCATTTACATATGAATATATTGCATTACAAAATGATGTTGATTTAGAAAATAATAAATTATCTACTGATGCATTTATAGTAAAAAAAGATGGTAAATGGTATTTAACTGATACAAATGAAGCAGTTTTTACCGAAAAAATGTTAGATCCAATTATTGCATTTGATACAAAAACATTTATAACAAAAAATGAAAATTATAATTTATATAATTATGATGGAACGTCTAAACTTTTTGGAAATTATAAATATCTAAATTATATTTCAAAATATATAGAAGTATTAGATTCTAATAATAATTATTATATTTTGGATATTAATAATCTAACAATTGTATCAAATACTTATACAGTAAATGATAATTCTGAAATTAATGCAAATATTAATGATGAAAACAAAATAGAGATAAAAATAGGAAATGAAGTAAAACAAACTATTGAAATTTCATAAAAAATAAGATAATATATATTTTGTAAAAACGAGGAAAAAGAGGATTATTATATATAGATTTTTAGAGAGTTAACGTTAGGTGAAAGTTAATATGATATATATAAGAAGGTAGCTTTGGAGTTGAATTTCTGAAATAAGTAGTAGGAAGTTTCCGCATTTATGCGTTATAAAAATAAGTTTAATTAAGGTGGTACCACGGGCATAGCTCGTCCTTTGTGGTATTACCTTTTTTTATTAGAAAGAGGTTTAAAAATGTTAGAAACTAAATATGATGCTAAAAAAGTAGAAGAAAAAAAATATGATATATGGAAAGAAAAAGGATATTTTAAATCTGGAAAAAATAAGGGTGCAAATCCATATTGTATAGTAATTCCACCACCAAATGTTACAGGTAAATTACATATTGGGCATGCTTATAATGTAGCAATTCAAGATGCTATTATTAGATATAAAAGAATGCAAGGATTTGATACTTTATGGTTACCAGGTATGGATCATGCTGCAATAGCAACAGAAGCTAAAGTCGTAAAAAAATTAAAAGATCAAGGTATTGATAAATATGAATATGGTAGAGAAAATTTTTTAAATGCATGTTGGGATTGGACTCATGAATATGGTCAAAGTATAAGAGATCAATGGGCAGCAATGGGAATTTCTGTTGATTATGATAAGGAAAGATTTACCTTGGATGAAGGTTTAAACAAAGCAGTTACCAAAGTATTTGTTGATTATTACAATAAAGGATTAATTTATCGTGGTGAAAAAATAATTAACTGGGATCCAGTAGCTCAAACAGCTTTATCAAATGAAGAAGTTATCTATAAAGATGTTGAAGGAGCATTTTATCATTTGAAATACTATATTGAAGGGTCAGATGAATATTTAGACGTTGCTACAACTAGACCTGAAACTTTATTTGGAGATACAGCTGTTGCAGTAAATGAAAAAGATGAAAGATATAAAAAATATATTGGTAAAAATGTAATATTACCAATTGTAAATAAATTAATTCCAGTAATTGCTGATGAACATGCTGATCCTGAATTTGGAACAGGAGTTGTTAAAATTACTCCAGCCCATGATCCAAATGATTTTGAAGTTGGAAATAGACATAATCTAGAAAGAGTAATAGTAATGAATCCTGATGGAACGATGAATGAAAATGCTTTAAAATATGCTGGATTAACTAGAGAAGAATGTAGAGAAGAATTATTAAAAGATTTACAAGAAAAAGATTTGTTAATTTCTATTGAACCAATGGTACATTCAGTTGGACATTCTGAAAGAACAGGAGTTATGGTTGAACCATACTTATCTAAGCAATGGTTTGTTAAAATGAGGGGACTTGCAGATAAAGTATTAGAAAATCAAAAAGATGAAAATACAAAAGTAAATTTTGTTCCTGAATATTATGAAAAAACAATGAATCATTGGATGGAAATTACTTATGATTGGTGTATTTCTCGTCAATTATGGTGGGGACATAGAATTCCAGCATGGTATAAAGGTGATGAAATATATGTTAAAGAAGAAGCACCAATAGGGGAAGGTTGGGTACAAGATGAAGATGTACTTGATACTTGGTTTTCTAGTGCATTATGGCCTTTTTCAACACTTGGATGGCCAGAAAAAACAGAGGATATGCAAAGATATTTTCCAAATGACTGTTTAGTTACAGGATATGATATTATTCCGTTCTGGGTTAATAGAATGACTTTTCAATCACTTGAATTAAATGGCGTAAGACCATTTAAAGATGTAGTTATTCATGGATTAGTAAGAGATATTCAAGGAAGAAAAATGTCTAAATCATTAGGAAATGGTGTTGATCCATTTGATATGATAAATAAATATGGTACAGATGCTTTAAGATATTATTTGAATACTGATTGTGCTTTTGGTACAGATTTACGTTTTGATGAAACGAAAATGGCATCAACTTGGAATTATATTAACAAAATTTGGAATGCTTCTCGTTTTGTATTAATGAATATTGAAGACATAAAAAATATAGATTTAAGTAACTTATCTGATGAAGATAAATGGATATTATCAAAATATAATAAAATAGTTAATAGTACTATTAAACATATGGATAATTATGAATTTAATTTAGTCGGAATGGAAACATATAATTTTATTTATGATGACTTTTGTAGCAACTATATTGAATTTGCTAAATTTAACATAGATAAAGAATCTACTAAATCAGTTTTATATACAGTTTTAAATGGAATATTAAAAATATTACATCCATTTATGCCATTTGTAACTGAAGAAATATACCAAATGCTACCAATAAAAGATAGTGAATCAATAATGATTTCAGATTATCCTAAATATGATGAAAAATTAATTTTTGAAAAAGAGGAAGAAATTGTTGAAAATAAAATAAATTTCATCAAAACTTTTAGAAATATCAAGGCTGAAAATAATATTTCTAAAGATTTTAAAGTAAATATTAATTTTACAGATGAAATAATAATTAAAATACTTAAACTTGATAATAATATTATTAATGAAAAATTAAATATTAATTCATATCAAGTATCAAGTGAAAATTTAAAAGCAACTATTTATTTTGAAAAAATTGTAACAGATGAAGAAATAGAATTAAAAAATAAAAATATTGAAAATCTAAAACAAAGCATTGAAAGAAGAAAAAAATTACTTTCAAATGAAAATTATGTAAAAAAAGCTCCTGCTAACTTAGTAGAACAAGAAAAAAATAAATTAATAGAAGAAGAACAAAAATTAAAAGAATTAGAAAATTAATATAGTTGGATAAAAATATCCAACTTTTTTTTATAAATTTATTTTGACGTATTACATTTATAAAAGGATATTATCTAAAAACATCGTCAAAATTGTTATTTTTTCTCTTGGCAATTTGTCAAATTTTTAGACAGATGGTACAGGGGGTTTTAATTAAATT